>JBGUUT010000086.1:0-31039 GCA_045133795.1 Spirochaetota bacterium | reverse complement strand
TTCGATATTTGGGTTTTCTGCATATTTTTCTTGAAGAATGTTTTTAATATCTTCAATTTCTTTTTGGTAATTTTCCCGGTCTTTGGGAGTTTCTATTTGCGACTGTACTTAGTACACGAACGAAGTTTTTTCCATCGGGAAAAAACAAGCGAAAGCCGGCGTTTAAAACGAATTTTTAATGTAAGCTTTACTTACGAATTATGTTTATTCATCGGTAATGAAGATTTCAACACGTCTGTTTTTTTTACGGTTTTCTTCGGTATCGTTTGAAGCTATCGGTTCTTCAGCACCTTTTCCTTGTATTTCGGTATTTTTTTGTGTGATTGCATTATAACGCAACAATTCTTTCGCTACTGATTTTGCTCGGAGTGCAGATAATTTCATTTGTGCGTCCGCAGTTCCTCTATCCGCTGTATGTCCTACAATTCTGATGTGTTTGTCTTTATATTTTGTAAGTATTTTTGCGATTTCTTTCAGTCGCAAAGCTTCTTGTTCTGTAAGAACGGAACTGTCCGGTTCAAAACGGATATTTTCCAATGATAATTTCAGTCCGTCGGTTGTTTCGGTGATATTAACATTTTCAAGTTTTTGATTTTCGATATCGTTTTTAATTTTTGAAACTTCTTTCTTTTTGTCGATTGTGGATTCAATTTTTGTCCAGACACGATTTCCGGAATCGACAAATCTATATGTATCCATTGTACTGGTGATAATTACATAATCACGTTCGTATGTTTCTTTTAACGGTCTGTTTTCTTTCAGACTGAAGAAAAGTGTATTGTTGGATATTCCGGTTACTTTATAAATTTTAGGGTCAATACAATTATTTCCGGTATTTTTAACATCGATGTTGCATGTATATAAGATTTTAGCGGTTTGCAAAGAATCTGATTCTACTCCCACGAACTTATATTTGGCTTTTACAGGAAGTTGTGAAATAACATTACTTGAGAAAAAATCTTGTACTTCTAATCCGTCAGATTCCCAAGTTGTTCCGGGAATTACGTTTTCTTCGGGAAATAAAGGTATATTTCTCATTACCGGAAAAATCGAATTGACAGGTACGAAAGTCGTACCTTTTAAATCTTTATGATATTTTACAAAAAAATTTGTTGTGATTTCTTGTAGCTCGTTTTTACCGACATTGTCATTAATATAGTAATAACCGTCATCTTGTATTAAAGCGATTCCGGATTCATCGATTTCCAGAACGTTAGTATTTACCTTATAATACTGCTTATAAAAAAATGGAGCAGAGTAATTAATACTCTGTGCTCCTTCGATATTAGTTTCTACCTTAAACTTTGAACCGGGAATATAATCATATTTGAGTTCAATAGAACAAAGTTGAGTGTGAATAAAAATGAATGCTAAAACGGCGAAAGTTGTTTTAACTGTAGTCAAACTCTTTTTCAAGAAGTTCTTTGATTTTATTGAATGCATCAACTTCATCCTCTCCTTCTGCGATTATTTCGACTTCAGCACCTTCGAACATTTCAAGAATGATTGTCTGCAATACGCTTTCTGGATTGGCAGTTTTATTATTGTAATTAAGAGTGATTTTGGATTTGAAAGATTTTGCAGCTACAGCAAGTTCGGCAGACGGACGTGCATGTATACCTTTTGAATTTACTACGGTTGCGTATCCTTTAGTCATTTTATTAATCTCCTAACAGAACTTTCAATTATAAAAAAATAACGTTGCATTCTAATACGTTTATTTTTTTATGTAAACTATTTTTACAAACAGATTTGGCGACGGTTCTGATAAACATTTTTTGACATTTATATGAATTGTATGTATAACCGTGTGATGTCGGAATTAAAAATAATCTTGGGGCGTTATTTATGGATACCAAAGAGTATATCAGTGTAAGTGAATTAACAGATATTTTAAAGGTGACACTGGAAAAGGTTTTTAATCACGTGTATTTACGTGGTGAAATTTCTGGGTATCGTCCGTCATCTTCCGGGCATTGTTATTTTACTCTTAAAGATGCCGACGCTACAATCAGTGCGGTAATATTTCGTTTTAAATTACCTCAAATAATGTCTGCGTTTCATGAAGCCGGACTTGATACAATAGAAAACGGTCAGGAAGTTCTGATTGAAGGAAATTTGAGCCTGTACAAAAAAGGCGGTTCCTATTCGATTGTTGTTGAAAAAATGGTACCGGCCGGCTTAGGTTCGTTATTCCAAAAGTTCGAACAATTAAAAAAGAAGCTTGAATCTGAGGGGCTTTTTGATTCTTCCGTAAAAAAAACGATTCCGGAGCATTCCGAACGTATCGGAGTTGTAACATCACCTACGGGAGCTGCTCTTCAGGATGTTTTAAATGTATTAAAACGTCGCAGTCCTCAAACAAAAGTCATTGTTTTTCCGACAGCGGTTCAAGGGGATGATGCAAAATATCAAATAGCGAAAGCAATTCGTTATGCAGACAGTCAATACAGAAAAAAAGGTAAACATGCAGTCGATGTGCTTTTGGTGGTTCGAGGCGGAGGTTCGTTGGAAGACTTGTGGGCTTTTAATGAGCCGGAAGTTGCTTACAGTATTGCTGATTGTGAAGTGCCGGTAGTAAGCGGTGTAGGTCATGAGATAGATTTTACCATTGCTGATTTTTGTGCGGATTTACGAGCTCCGACACCGTCGGCTGCAGCTGAGATTGTAAGTCACAATAACGGAGAGCTGATGGAACAGGTTGCCGGTTTGACTATGAGATTAGAAAATTTTATGCGTAATAAACTTGCGTTTGTAAGAAGTCAGACTGCAATGTACAGTTCGGATTTTTTACTTAATCGAATGCGACGAATTTGCAATGATTGTGCTCAATACTCTTATTTGGAAGAGCGAATTGAAATGTTATTTAGAAATTTATTGGAAAATAAGTACAACAAAGTACAGTTGTTTTCTGAAAAAATAGCTTCTATGAATCCTCAACAGATATTAAATCGCGGTTATGCAATGGTATATGATACCAACGGAAATGTAATTGATGATTCGGCTAAATTGAATAGCGGCGACGGCGTATTTATAAAGGTGAAAAAAGGCGAGATAAAAGCAACGGTAAACTGATTAAAAGGAGAGTTTTATGAATCTTAAAGAAAGAAAAAGTTTGTTTCCTAATTTGTGTTTTATTTTGACATTGATTTTTATTGCGGTATTTTTTCTTTTACCTGCAAGAGATAATTCAGTGTTGTTGTGTGTGCGTTTGATTGAATATTTTGCTATGGCGTTATTTTTGGGAGCTTTGGCTTATATTTGCGGTCATGATAAAGAAGCTTGCAAAAGAAATACCGGCTTTTTGTTATCGGCATTTATATTTTCGATTACTCTTTTTTGGTCAAAGTTCGGAATAGATTTCGGTGATGACGGGCTGAATTCTACGGTGTCGTGGTTTTTTGTTAATGACGGAATGCGTGGTGCGTCAAATCGTTTTTATATAGGTTCTACGGTTTTAAACGGTATGTGGATGAATTTACATACGCCGCCGTTGTTGTATTGGAATCGCTTAGGTGCGGTTTTTATGATTACGATAGAATTCTTTTTGGTTTATAAAATGTTTCGCAAGTACAAAAGCAGTGTAGTTCTTTTGGGAATAATAACAGCATGGGCTACGTTGTTGGGACTTCGCGGGACAGCTGAAATGGCTTTGAATTACAGTTCAATGCCGGCGTTTTTGTCGACGATATTTATTTATTGTCTTTATTTGGGCGATTCATTTCATCAAAAAGAGCTTTCAAAATCGGCAGTCAGAATCTTTAAAATTTCAAAAAGCAATATTTCAATCTTTTTTTCCGGACTGCTAGCTGTATTGGTTATTCTTTCTCGTTTACCGATGTTTACGCTTATAATTTTTGCGGTTTTATATTTTGGGTATATGGCATTTGAACAACGCAATATAAAGATTTTTTTCGGTAAATTGATGTGGTTTTTACTGGGAATGTTTAGTACTGCCGTATTACTTGTTATTTTGTCATTGTTTGTTGACGGAATGACTGAAATCGGAATGACACTTCTTCAAAGTGCTATAGATATGATTTTCAGAGCAGAAAAAGTAACTGCCGGACCTGCTGCAAGTTTTGCCGGAGCAGGTAAAGTAACTTATTTGCAATTTTTAATTCTCTTATATTTAAAAGGTGCCGCAATTATTATTGTGTCTTCGTTATTGTGGCTTTGTGTTTGGATTTTCGGCGGAAAAATTTTAACGTCAATTCAGAAAAAGTTCAATCTCGACAATAAAACGGAACAAATATTGTTGTCCGGTATTTTTATTTTGGGAATGTTGGTTGTATTCGGAAAGATTTTGGCAACGACTTGGTATTATTTCTTTTACGGTTTTATTTTGTCTGTTTATATTTTATTGATAATGCGACGTTCGCCTTGCAAAAAATTGATTTTCTTCTTGTTTTGGGGAATTGTTTGGGCTGTTTGTTCGATGTTAGGGTCAAATACCGGAGTAAAACAAATGCTGATGGGGGCTTTTTTACTTTGTCCTGTAGTAACAGTGGTTTTGCAAAACGAACGTGAAAATGGCGGAAAGATTTTTCAAAATCGTGAATCAGTACTAATTTTGGCGGCAATGGTCGGATTTTTGGCGTTGTCGTGTTATGCAAAGATTTTTGATGTTAATTTGCGAGATGTTGATAAACTTCATTGTAATGCAAAAATTGAAGATTCATTTTTTGCCGGGATAAAAACCGGAGATTTACGAGCAAAAGAAATCGACAAAGTAATGAAAGTTCTTCGTTCGGAAATGAAAGAAAGTGATACATTTTTATGTTTTAACAGTATTCCGATGTTTTATTATGCTTTGAATAAAAGATTTATGCTGTCAGACCCTTGGATAATGCAATTGGATGTTAATGATATAAAAAATCAATTAGCGATGTTACGGGCAAGAAATAAAAGTCCTGATTATGTTTTATTTTCTGTTTATTCCGGTCGTGATGCAGATTGGTCAAAATCAAAAGTGAAGTTCTGTTCCGGAGAAGAAGAGAAGTATAATGTTATGATGGATTTTTTAGCTCATCCGGAATACGAAACTATTTTTAAGGATGATTATTTCCTTATATACAAAAAGCGAAAATAGGAAGCGTATCGTGATTTTAAATAATGTTTTAGAAGTAAATCAAATATTCTTACCGCAATTTTCTTTTGACGGGATGGTCGCTTTAGATGCTACCGCCGGAAACGGTCATGATACATTATTGTTGAGTAGGCTTGCCGGGAGAGATGGGCATGTAATTGCGATGGACGTGCAACCGGCAGCTTTAGATAATACGAAAGCACTTTTAGATAAAGAAGCAGAATTTAATAATGTTGAGCCGGTACTTGATTCTCATGCAAATGCAGCATCTTATTTGAACGGTCGAGACTTGCAACTGGCGGTGTTTAACTTAGGTTATCTTCCCGGCGGTGACAAGAGTATTACTACAAATGCAGAAGACGTAATAGCGGCGTTGAATGACTTGTTGCCTGTTTTGTTACCCGGCGGAGCCGTATTTGTGACGGTTTATCCCGGACATTTGCCGGGTCAAAAGGAAGCTTGTTTGCTGGAAGAATATTTTTCACGATTGCCGCAAAAGCAATATTCTGTATTAAAAAGCTTTTTTATTAATCAGAAGAATAATCCGCCGCAATTTTTTATTATTAACAAACGGTGATTTTGTAACAGTTTGTTAATAATAAAAAATTGAGTTTACTTAAAAAGTAATTTCTATTCCGGAATCTTCGGGAAGAACATTGATTGCACTTACGGAAACATAACCGGCTCGGATTGCTGATATATCGGTAAGCAGTTGCGGGTCGTTGTTTTCGCAAAGATTTCCTTTTATCCAAACGTAGTCTTTTCCAATCGGAGATTTAAATGTGACAATCTCATCTTTATAACGCGGAGCTTTTGACGGAATTGTACGTTTTACACCGGCAAATTCTTTTGTTCCTCCGGGAAAATTTACGTTTATTAAATGACGATTTTTTTCTGAATGAGATGTAGCTGCTTTTACTAATGTACAGAAGTGAGAATCAAGAAATTTTGTTATTTCGGAATAATTGATATTACATGAAGAAGAACCAAGTATATCTTCGCCGTTATGTGCGATTCCGGAAGACAGTGAAATTGCCGGGTAGCCGTGTATCACAGCTTCTTTTGCGGCACAGACGGTTCCGGAATAAAGCGTATCTAAACCGATATTGTAACCGATATTTATTCCGGAAATTATTAAATCCGGTTTTATGGAAAGCAATCCGGAAAGTCCTACATTTACACAATCAGCCGGAGTCCCGTCGAGAATCCAGAAGTTCGGAGATTCTTTTATTAATTCCATACCATTTGTAAAAGTAATACTGTGGGATTTTCCGCTTTGTTCTTTGTACGGAGCAACGATATAGACATCGTTTCCTAGTTGTAAAAAATACTTTTGTAAAAAAAGTAAAGCTTCTGACTGGTAGCCGTCATCATTACAAATCAAGATTTTCAATTATTTTTCTCCTTACGTATGGCACTATAATGTAAAAAAGTTTTATTTGATAGAATAAATTTATTTTATTTTCTGTTTTATTACGCCGATAGGTTAAGATAATTATGATGATAATCGGGACAATACAATAAATACGAGAGGTTTGTCATGTCAGATAAAACATTTACAGCTGGAAGTGAAGAAGATTTTATTCGTATGTTGCAGGAGCAAATGGCAAATGGAGGAATCAGTGATGATTTAGATTTGTCGAGTTTGACATTGCCGGATGAGAGTGAAGGAGGTAATACCGAAACTCAAACCGTAAGCAAGGAAAATGAAAAGGGAAAGTTTCAGCGGCCGGTAACTTTGGCGGATAGGATAATAAAAGCAACAAAATGGAAAAGAAATATCGTTGAAGCAGGAATAAGAATTGTAATGTATTTCTTTATTCCGTTTATTTTAAATATTTTGTTTTTGTTTGTTTTTCCTCATTTTGATATTTTTACAAAAATTATTTTGTTGTTTGTAATAACCGGCGGTTTTTCATTTTATTTGAATGTAATTTTTAAATCTCAAACAGAAATAGCGACCGATGCGGCTAAGCTTGTTCTTGACGATATGGGAAAAGGGAATTTGGCTTTTGACATTGCCAGTGACCAGGATTTACAAATGTCGCTTTCTGATTTAGCCGAACCGATTGATAACGTTATTAAAGAAATGTCTGACAGTATTTCAAAAATAGAGCTTTCTGTTCTTGATATTGTAGGTAACTCAGATGCATTAGCGTATTTTGCCAATTCAATGGCAGATAAGACAACTCAGCAGGAAAATGCGATTTCAAAAATTGATAATTCTACAAAATTGATGAATGAATCAATGCAGTATATTAAGAAAAATGTAGAGTTAGCATATCAGAATTCAAAAGATTCGATTAAGGAAGCAGATAACAGTTCCGTAGAAATCCTTTCGTTAATTTCGGAAATGAAAAATATCAGCCAGATTTCCGATAAGATTGTAGAGACAATGCATTTAATCGGAGAAATTGCGGATGAAACAAACCTTTTGGCTTTAAATGCAACAATTCAGGCGGCACATGCCGGAGATGAAGGACGAGGATTCGTTGTTGTTGCATCTGAAATTCGTAATTTGTCAGAATCGAGTGCAGCTGCGACTAAATCAATTTTCCAGATTATAGAAAATATGGTTACGTCTATTGAGCGTGGTGTTTCCGTAAGTGAGAAATCAAAACATGCACTTTCAAAAATTGTAAGTTCGATAAAAGCGACAGAGGATTTAATGGAAGAAATAAATTCTTCTATTAACAAACAAACTGGTGAAACAGATAAGCTTAAAGGCAGCGTTGAAGATATAAAAGATTTAACTCTTAATATTAACTCTGATACTCAAAACATGAAAGAAGCTATCAGTAATTTGGCCGGACAAGCTCAGATATTAAACGGAATTATCAAACATTTTGATGTAAATGCTGCTTCGGTTGGTTCTGATGCAATATTCGGTGTTGACGGTTAATTAATTTTTTATGCAAAAATGTGTAGGTATAGATTTTGAAGCTGCAAATTGTGAACAAACAAGTGCCTGTTCATTGGGCTTGGTGGTTTTAGAAAATTTTGAGATTGTTGAAAGTCGTTATTGGTTGATAAAACCACCTACATCTTACTTTAAACCGGAATTTATTGATATTCACGGATTGTCTTGGGCTGATGTAAAAGATTCTCCAACATTCGAGGAAATTTGGGAAGAAATTGAGCCGTATTTATCAGGAAGATTATTGTTTGCTCACAATGCCGGTTTTGATATTGCGGTATTGCGAGCACTCATAAAGTTTTACAAGCTTCCGTATCCGAAAATAACCTATTTTGATACTCTTTTACTTTCTAAGGTTGCATGGAAACATTTACCCCGTCACAAATTGAATGTCTTGGCAGAGTATATGGGAAAAGAATTTCAACATCATAATGCTTTGGAAGATGCAAAAATGTGTGCAAATATAGTAAGTAAAATTGCATCTGAAAATCAAATTACAGATGTAAAAGCTTTGGTTCGACATTATAATTTAAAGATAAAAAGGTTTTAGAGGAACAAATTGGTTAGTGTAATCATTCCGATTTATAATTGCGAAAAATATTTGAACGAATGTATATCTTCTGTATTGGAACAAACTTATAAAGATTTTGAGCTTATTTTGGTTGATGATGGTTCTACAGATAATTCATTGAATATTTGTTACGAGTTCGCAAAAAAGGATTCCAGAATAATCGTAATTCATCAAGATAACGGTGGGGTGTCTTCTGCTCGTAATAAAGGTTTAAAAAATGCAAAAGGAGAATTTATAACCTTTGTAGACAGTGACGATTATGTTGAGAATGATTGGTTAAAAATGTTGATAACTGCAATATTGACAAATAATGCCGATGTTTCGGTTTGCGGAATTAAGCTTGATAACCAATTAAGATGTTTATATGAAAATAAGCTATTGACGAAAGATGAATTACTTTCAGAGTTACAAAAAAATGGTTTGTTGTATTCTGTTTTTAATAAATTATATCGACGAGAAAAATTAGCAGCAGAATTTAAAAATGGCTTAAAATTCGGCGAAGACCTTCTTTTTAATTTAGAATATTTCCGGAAAATAAATACTATTGCCGTAGTTGCACAAGCTTTGTATTTTTATCGAACTGATAATGTGAATTCTGCAACGACCGGTTTTAGGGAAGATAAGTTTGATAATATTTTGTATCTTTATAATCAAACCTCCGATTTTTGCAAAACAATAGCTGATGAAAGAGTCCGAAATGAAATTCAAAATCGGTTTGCGGCTTTGCATGTTTGGGATTATTTGGGAAATATGCAACGTTTTATAGAAAAAGGCTGTTCTACGTATAAAGAAGATTATATATATTTTAAGGCTGTTTTATCTAAAGTCGAAAGTAAATTCTTTTCTAGAAAAGGCTTTAATGTATTGTTAAGTTATGATAAAAGAATTGCAGTGTATTTTGCCGGAAAAGGTTTTATTAATGCATTATTACTTTTTTTTAAAATAAAACTACTTGTGAAAAATATGCGTGATAAAATTAAATAAAGATTATTAAGAAATAATTTTTAATGATTTTATCTCTTAAATATTGAATTTCATTCTTTTTTTTTATACAATACGAATGTTTTTTAAAAGTGGGTTAGTTTATAAATCCGTATATTAAAAAATAAATCAAAACAAATATACCGTTATTAAGGAGTTCATTCTGTCAACTAAAGAAAGAGATAAAGATTTAGAACCAAGAGTTAATGAAGATATTCGAAGTCATGAGGTTCTATTAATTGATAAGGAAGGGAATAAAGTTGGAGTTGTGCCACTGAAAGATGCATTAGGGCAAGCCAGAGAAGTAGATTTAGATTTGGTTGAAATCTCGCCTAATGTAAAACCTCCGGTGTGCAAAATTCTTGATTACGGAAAGTTTAGATTTGAAAAAGAAAAAAGAGAGCGAGAAGCTAAGAAAAAACAAAAAAAGATTGAAACTAAAGAGATTCGTCTCCAACCGGGAATAGATTCTCATGATTATAGTTTCAAATTGGAACATATAAAGAACTTTTTAGCTCATGGTGATAAAGTAAAAATCACTATTAGATTTAAAGGTCGTCAGATGGCTCATACGGATTTGGGACGTGATATTTTGCTTAGATATAAGGAAGATTTAACCGGAATCGGAGCTGTAGACGGGGAGCCTGTTTTTGAAGGAAAAAGCATGTCAATGATGGTGGCTCCGATAACTAAAAAAACAAAACAGTAAGAGGAATAAAACTGAGAATCAAGGAATTAAGGTGTGTTAATTTCTGTGATATGCAGTTGGTGCTGCCTCTTTTATTGTTGTTTTAATATATTTATAAAAAAAGGAGATCTTTAATGAGTAAAATCAAGCTGAAGAATAACAAAAGTGCAGCAAAAAGATTCAGAGTAACTAAAAATGGTAAGGTGCTTTACAGTAAACAAGGTAGAAGACATATCCTTACAGGTAAGACGTCTAAAAGAAAAAGACAATTAGGTAAAGTCGGAGCTCTTAAAGAGTGTGAAGCAAAAAGAGTTCGTAAACTTCTTCCTAACGGATCATACTAAAATTAAGGAGTAAATTATGCCAAGAGCTGTATCAGGAACTGTTCATAAAAATAGAGTAAAATCAGTATTAAAGAAAACAAAAGGATATAGAGGAGCTAGATCAAAGCTGTACAGAACAGCTAAAAATGCAATGATTCACGCTCTTTCTTATGCTTACATAGGAAGAAAATTAAAAAAGAGAACTTTCCGTCAATTGTGGATTGCCAGAATTAACGGTTTTTGCAGAAACGAAGGAATCACTTATTCTGCATTTATCAATGGTTTGAAAAAAGCAAATATTAATATTGATAGAAAGAATCTTTCTAATTTAGCTATTGAAAATCCTGAAGCATTCAAAGATTTAATTGCTAAAGCAAAAGAAGCTTTAAACTAATCAAAGTTAAATAAAATAATATTTTGAATATTGTTATAGGTATTTTAGTTAATGCTGAAATACCTTATTTGAATTAAAACCTTTCTTTTAGAAAGGTTTTAATTTTCTAAATTATATGAATTGAATAATTTTTATTCTATTATGATAATTCTTTTGGGAGGGAGTTGTGGATATTAACAAGATTGAAGAATTGTTTGATAAGGTTAGAGTTGCAGGAAAAATAATTGCAGAATACAAACAATTATTAGAGGCTGAACGTTTAGAAGTAGGTGAGTTAAAAAAACAAATTGCTTTCTTGCAAAAAGATAATCAATGTTTGAAAGAAGAAAATGACAGATTGAAAATGCTTTCTTCTTCGGCAGAGAAAATGCATAAAGATTTAGAAAATAGAATAATTTCTATGTTGGATGTTTTACCGGATTTCGATTCTTTAAAAAATGAAGTACCGGCTCCGGCAGTAGAGACTGTCTCCCCTGCAATTATGGAGATGGATTTTAATAGTTGTGATAAAGAAGAAAATGAATCATCTATTTTTGATTCGGTTGCGGAGTCGCCGGTTGATGAGCAAGAAGACAGTATTGTTTGTGAAGTGCCTTCTACTCCAATTGCTGAAAATCCGTTTGCTATGGAAGAAAATGAAATCGACTTTGAAATTGAAAATATAAATTCAACAGTTGAAGATTCTAATCTTCCTTATTTTGAATCAGAAGAAGATGTTGATTATAAAAATATGTTTGCTTTCGGAAATATATTTGAAAGTGAGCAAAATTCAAAGCCTAGTGACAGAAAGCTTGGTAGAGAACTTCCTAAGGGTGTGATGTAATTTTTTTACTTGAAGAGGTTGTTATCTGATGGAAAAGCTAACTTTTAATATTTTAGGACAAGAAATGAATATTTCAATAAAAGAAGATAATCGCGAGGCGGTTCTTTCTGTTCTGAAGTTTTATAGAAAAAGAGTGCAAGAGTTAGTGAAACTTCATCCGTATAAGTCCCATTTAGAAATTGCTATATTGGCAGGAATGCGTATAGCGGATGAATATTCTATGTGTTGTAATTATTTGACTTCTTTAAAAAAAGAAAAAAATGACAATAATATTGATAAAATACTTGAAGACTTAGGGAAAGAGCTTGATTTACTTATAAAGTAATGATATAAAAATACTGCCTGCGTTGCTCGTGTGGTGAAGATTGTATTCGCCGCAACTTATAATTCAGGGATCTCAATATCAATTTGTATAATATCGGCTGTTTTTTTCAGAAGGTAGAGTGCAGAGTGAGGGAACCCACCTTGTATATCAAGGGTAGAATTTCAAACTTCACACGTCCACGGCTTCTGCGGGTTTTTTATTTATAAAAACAGGTTCTATAAAAAAAATAATAATTTTATGGATATAAAATATGTTGGAAGATTTTAAAAGTGCATTGCAGAAATTAGATGCAATAGAAGAAAGATTTAATGAACTGAATGAGAAACTTTCAGATCCCGCAATTTTAAATGATCAAAAAAATTATAAAACATTAACAAAAGAAGTTGCTTCTATTGAGGAGACTGTTGCTGCGTATCGTGAAATGAAAGAGCGTTGTAAACAATGTCAGGATACAGAAGAGCTTTTGCAGATAGAAAAAGATGCTGAAATCTTAAAGATGGCTCAAGAAGAGTTAGCTTTATTGAAAGAACAAATAGAAAAAGATAAAGATAATTTAAAAATGCTTTTGATTCCACCAGATCCGCTTGCAGGTAAGAATATTATTGTTGAAATACGTGCGGGTACAGGCGGAGAAGAAGCGGCTTTATTTGCAATGGAATTGTATCGAATGTATAGTAGATACTCTGAGGTAAAAGGTTGGAAAACAGAGATTCTTGATTGCAATGAAACCGAGTTGGGAGGAGTTAAAGAGATTATCTTTAGTGTTGCCGGAAAAAATGTTTATGAACATTTGCGTTATGAGTCCGGCGGTCACAGAGTACAACGAATCCCGGAAACAGAATCAGGTGGACGTGTTCATACTTCTGCGGTTACGGTAGCGGTTCTTCCGGAAATGGAAGAGGCAGATGTAGAAATTCGCCAGGAAGATTTGCGTATAGATGTTTTACGTGCAGGTGGTGCCGGAGGACAGCATGTAAATAAGACAGAATCGGCTGTTCGTATTACTCATATTCCTACGGGGATTGTTGTAAAGTGTGAAGATCAGCGTAGCCAACATCAGAATAAAGCTTCAGCGATGAAAGTTTTGTTAGCTCGATTGTATGAAAAACAACAAAGTGAATTAATTGGTGCCAGAGCGGAAATGCGTAAAAATCAAGTTGGTTCCGGAGACCGTTCGGATAAAGTAAGAACTTACAATTTCCCTCAAAATCGAGTGACAGATCATAGAGTTAATGTGACGTTATATAAACTTGATCAGTTTATGGAAGGAAATATTGATGAGATTATAGAAGCGTTAAAAATTAGTGCAAGAGAAGCTCAATTATTGGAACAAGATTTATAGAATTAAATATTGATTAATTGCCCTGTAGAGAGAATAGATTTTTCTTTCACGGGGCTTTTTTTATTTAAAATAGTAAAAAAATACTTTTCCCATTTTGGTATCCGTATATTTTTGTAGGAAATATACGGAGGTTAATATGTTAAAAAAAATTAATTGTTACTTATGTGTGTTATTGATGTTATTTGTCGGTTGTTTAAATCCGGATGAAAAGGATTTTGATGATGTTGGTGAAACAGATAAAAAGGAGCAAAGTCAACCGAAACAAAATGACAAAAATAATGAGAGTGAACAAGAGGGGCGATCAATTCAAAATGATGGAGAGAGTCAGGAAGTACAAAATGATAATGAACCTAAAAATAAAAATTTAGGCAGTATATTTTTCTTTGGTAACAGTCATACGTTTAATACAGCTAATCTGGAAACAATGATTAAAGAAAACGGATATGAGGCAAAGATTTATCATGTTAATACAGGCGGAACGATTCCTTTAGGAAATGATAATTTCACCAATAACATTGGATTGGCACAAGGAACGGATGACCACTTATCACATTTGTTATCTCGTGTGTCATTGAATAAAATTACTCCTGAAGTTAAATTATTTCCAGAGGATTTATCTTGGATTGTAGTCCATGATGGCACAATACACAATTCATTAACTTCTGCAGGTGCATTTATGGGACTTGCTTCTGCATTCGGTGCGAAAACGGCATGTTACCAATCTTGGGATTTAAAAGAACAATCTGCTTATGCTGCTAAAAAATTTCAATTGCCTATGATTCCGGTGGGAGGAGTTATTCATTATCCAGAGGTGAAATTAATAAATAATAATTCAGAATATCAAGTGGCTGACGGTCACATGAATAATAAGGGAAAATATATTTATTGTGTTTTGTTTACTCATTTCTTTACCGGTTTGTCTATTGATGAAATTCAAGGTAATGGTAATCTTTCCGATTTGACAGAGGAAAATAAGAAAGAAATGAAAGAATTAATGAAGAAAATCTTAACAGACACAGATAAAATATTTAAAGATATAAAACCTTATTATGAATGTGTTAAAGATTTTGATAGTTTCAAAATAGATAAAGCTTGCAAGTCTATAGAAGTTGCAAAAGAGTATTCTATGACACTTCAACTTAGTCAGCCGGCAATTTTTAAACTGCCGGAAGGACAAAATGGGAAAAAATTGAAAGTAGAGGTAAAAAGCAATAATGAAAATATTGTTCCGGATATATGGTTCTACGATACGAATGGTAAAAAATTAATCGGACAGGGAACTAATGTTCAATATTTGCAAAATTATACTTTTACCGGAAAAGGTGAAAATTGGGAAACTGACGGTTCAAAAACTTTGATTATTACCCGCCGAGGAAAAACAACGAAAGGTGGAGTGTTAGACAATAACTTAAGTCTTATAGATATTAATGATAATTTTGCAGAACATAGTTTAATAGAAGAATCGATAAGCGAATCTGTAGATTTTAAAATTACAGTTTCTTTTGTAGATTAATAAATCTTTTTGTTTCTAAAAAAATAGAGACTACTTTTTTAAGTAGTCTCTATTATTTCAATAAAATGATATTGAAAGCCCGACAGCATAGCTATATTCAGAGTGATAAATCAATCTTTTCCAAATAATTCATTCATAACGTTTTGTAATGCTTCATCATCGTAGAACTGGTCGTAAGTAAGTTCTGTTGTAATCGGAACTCCGTCTTCAACATTTGAGCCATCGCTAAATGTCCAACGCCAACTACCGGAATAGTCATATGGCAAACCGTCAGCTGTAGCAGCTTTCATAACAGTACAACTACCGCCGCCGGAACGTTCTCCGATAATAGGTATATTGGCATCATAACAGCTGACCGGAAAAAAATTACCGCAAGAAAATGAATTGAAGCTGGTGAGTATTGCAAAATTTAATGAACGTCCATTTGTTTGTTCATTACCGTTTTCATCAATGTAAGTACTGTTGACAAGACGTTGATAATACGCAATATCTGCAGAATCAATTTTGCCGTCAAGGTTTAAATCACATGTTGTATAGCTATGATATGTTGTATCAGTGTGAACATCATATTGTAACATATTTCCGTGACCGAGCAGATAAGCCAATGCTTTCTGACATGCAATAACCTTGCCACCTCCGTTACATGAAAGATCTATAATGACATTTTTTACGTCAGCATAGTTGTCGTCATTTAATATGGTATAGAATGACCGATAAAATAGTCCCATTGTATCGTTTGGAACTGCAATTTTACCTGTGGCAAGCTCTTCTTCCGTAGGATCAGGACTAGGATTTGCAGTAAGAAAATCTTGTTCGTAATATTTTCTCCATAAACTTTCATCAAAATCAAAACTGTCAAATCGAATGATTGCTGTTTTTTTATTTGGAAGAACTTCTAATTCTAATGGTATATTTTCTTCATTTGGAGACTGTATAGTTTTTCCTTTTTCTATTCGTTTTTTCTTTAAAATCTCAGAGGTTTTTGTATATTTCTCTATTTTTTTACTTTTTATATTTTTAGAAGTAATAACAATAAAATTTGCATGAAGATCCCCGTAAGTATAGTTGATAAGACGTTTTAATCCATTAAAATAGTCATCATAGGACGATGATTTCAAAAGACTTTGTGTTTCATTATCATAGTTTTGCAATAACCGGTCTAAGTTTAACTTGTCTGCAGCTTCTACAATATTTAAATCTGCATGACCGGTGCCGTCATCAGCAAAACCATAATATCCCGGCTGTCCGTATAGATAGTCGTGAGTAAAGCATAGTAAATTATAGGAAAGTTCAATAAGTTCAGGCGGACGTTTTGCGTATGTACCATCCGAGTTTTTATACCAACTGCTTTTAGTATAAGATTCATATAATTGTATGTTTCCATCACTATTTATATAATATATACCCTCACCGTTATATACAAATCTATCGTAATCGGTGCAAGCAAATAACTGATTCATAACACAAAGTGGTATATAAGCATCGTCGGTACCTCCGTAAATTTTCATGCCGTAAGCATGTAAATCGAAGGTTCTTGCTTTTTGACCGGTAAAACATCTTATGATATTGATGAATTTGTTTTCAAAAAATACATTCGCTTTAGTCTCTTCGCCGGTTTTAGTGAGGTAACCTATCCACTCCGGACAATAAATAGTATCAGCTTTTACATCTATAACCATAGAAAAGTTTTTGTTTTCATATTGGTTTTGATACTTGTATTTCCCGTCTGCATAGGAGGAACTTTTGAGTTTGAAATTTCCCATATCTTCAAGAAAATAACGAACGGAAACATACGGAATGTAGCGATTATTGTCGTAAAAACGAACATATATAGTGTCATTTACTAAGTTTGAATCTTTATTGTAGTAGGGCAATCCTTCTGTAATAAAATTGACAGATTCCTCTTCTGCATCTTTATGGAGAAAGACATTAGTCACGCTCCCTTCATAAGTACAAGAAACAAAAATGAATGAAAATAATACTAATCTTAATATAGAAATGAAAAAAGATTGAAAAGTTTTTTGCATTGTAAGTTTACTCCTTATTTTTCAATAAAATGATATTGAAAGCCCGACAGCATAGCCGGAATTACAAGCTTTTATCTCGTCATGATTAGGCGAAATAAAAGCTGTAACTTGATAATCATTTTTTTTCAAATATTGAGCAATTCCCCAAAAGGTCCAAAAAGCTCCGGCACCTAAAAAGAATAACCAAGAGAAACCAAATAACATACTGCCGGCACAATAAAGCTCGTATAAAGAATCAAAATCTCCCCAGCCGACTCCCATGCAAATCACACCGGAAACAGACTGTACTGTAAATACAATTGTACTCGCAATTGCACCGAAGAATAAATATATTTCACTTTTTATTAACCAGTCAAAGAACCCGTTTTGTTCAATTTCTTTTTTTTCACTCTCACTTTTAAGTAAAGTAATTTCATAATCCGTAGATTCTGAAATTGCGTTTTTAAAAGTAAAACCAAAATTGTTAACTTTTGTATCCATTTGAACATCAGTCTTTTCTGAAGCAAAACAGTTACTTACGCTAAAAAGAAATAAACCGGTTATGATTAATAAAAGTTCTTTTTTCATTTTGGTTCCTTTTGAGGAATACAGATGTTATTTTTTTATCAAAATTAAAACATCAGATTTATTAAGTGTTATCTTACCTCCGGAAATTGTACCTAATGATTTTGTCCCTGCAGCAGAAGCGTTTACAACAATGTCATATTCTCCGACCGGGATTTCATAAGTAACTTTGGCTTTAGGATCAGCATTAACAAATCCGAAAATTTTATCTTCGATATTTACACCTAAAGATTTCTTATTTGCATTTTCTAAAATCTTTACGTTTTCTTTTGCTGCATTACCGAGTTGCGGGAACTCTTTTCTTAAACTGATTAAACCTTGATAGAAATCAAATAATTCCTGGTTAAGAGCAATATAATCGTAATTGATATAATTTGTTTCATTATCAGCAAAGTATGAATTCGGGCTGGGAGTCATAAAGATTACGTTATCTGAAGCTTTTCCCGGTTCACCTTTTGTGGTTAATTCAGGGATTCCTTGTGCTGTTAAATCCGGAACAATTTTACCTCTTGCCCATTCTTGTCCGATGTGCATCATTAACGGTCCTTTACATAAGAACAATGAAACAGCACCGATTTTGTGAGCAGCTAACAGTTTTGGTGAAAGTTTCAAATATTTTTCAACATTCTTGATTCTGTTAATGCTTCCGTTTTTATTTTTTATACAATAAGCACCGGAAAGAATTCTCATCATGTCTCCGAGAGTTGCATCATCGTGAGATTCTATATAATTAACAACTGAGTTTGAATCCGGAGTAGCAGAACCTTTCCAATAATTGCTTAGTTTTGAAGCGTTATCAGAATTTCCGAGCATAAATGCAGAACCGGCTACTGTAGGTCGGTTATCACCGCCACGGATAGCAGCACGAATATCGTCACACCAATATGACCAGCCGCAATCTTGGAAGTCTTTTCTGATTACTGCACCTTCGCCGCCCCATGGTTCGGCAATTAAAAATACTTTAGGATTAATCTTGCGTGTTTCTTGTGCAATAGCTTCTACAGTTGCTCTGTCAAAGGCTGTTGCTAAATCGAAACGGAATCCGTCGATTTTATATTCATTCATCCAATATGTTAAAGAATCAATTATTAATCGGCGAACCATTTTGCGGCGACTTTCTAATTCGTTACCACAGCCGGTTTTTTCTGTTTGTTTAAAATAGAAATCATAATCGATAAAACGTAATGGATTGATATCATTTTGTGAAACATGATTATAAACAACGTCCATTAAAACGGTAAAACCTTCTTTGTGTAATGCTTTTACCATGTCACGCATTTCTTTTACTGCAATACCGTTTAGACCGTTCCATGCACCGTCTTTGTTTGTCGCATCGGAAGCATATGAACTTTCTGGAGAGAAATAGTTAGCTGTCATGTACCCCCAGTAATTTCTGCGGTAAACATTCCATGTGTTTTTTACACCGAATGCATCTGTATCATATTCCGGAGCTTCAATTTCACTTATTTCTTGTAACGGCAAAAACTCTACTGTATTAACGCCCAGTTTTTTTAAATAATTAATACCGCCGACTTGAGCGTCAATCATTCCTAAATAAGTTCCTGGATTAGCTGATTTAGCTGATTCATGAGTTGTTAAATCTTTTAAGTGAGTTTCCATTATTACAGCAGTACTGATGTCACGTTTTGTCCAGTCTGTATTTTCCCAGTCATAATCAGAAGTGTTGTAAATTAAACTTCTTGTACGCATAGGGAATTCATTGCATGAAACAATGGCTTTTGAGTATGGATCGGCAAAAACAGAATCCATAGGTACTGTCGGAGTGATTCGTTTTGGTTCATAACTTCTTTCGGTAATTCTATAACCGTAGTATTTTCCCCACATTTCGCCGGCTTGTGAGTATTCGAATACCTGATTACCGTCATTTTTCATTGGATGGATTTCTGCTTGTTCTAAGCTGTCATTCGGATGATTAAAGATTACGACATCAACTTTTACGCCTCGTGGTACAAAAAGTCTGAAAGTAGATGTACCGTCTTTATATATGTAACCAAGTTCTTTGTCAGTGTACATTTCGTTGAAACGAAGCTGCTGTAAATATGATGTGTCAATTTTTGCAGAACCTTCGCTTCCGGCACTGTTAAAAGAAATTGTGTATTCTACACCTTCTTTGTAAGATGAAGAAGTTGTCAAATCAAGATTCGGACCTTTACGTTCCATTTCTAGAATATCAACTTTAGGTGAGATTTGAAGTTGGATTTTTTCATAATCCTTATCAAGTTTTGCACATTGCAACCTGATTTTGTTGTTAGAAATTAAAATTGCACTTTTTATTTTAAAATCGGGACTCTGTGCAAAACCAGTGAATAAAACTGAAAAAAGTAGTGTTATAAATATTTTTTTCTTCAAAGTATACTCCTCTTTAAAAAATGTTTTTTGTAGAGGGGAAGTATAAGAAATCACTTTGAAAATGTAAAGATTAGGATAATTTTCTTTTTTTATCAGTCGATTCTAATAGAATTCCAAAATTCTTCAGATTTATCTTCTGTCAAAAGTTCTTTGTAAAAACTGCTTTGAGAAATAACATGAACTCTGTTTTCACAACGCAAATAAACAGAACGTTGATAAATGTTATTCTTTTTTATTTTGTATGAAAACTCGAAGCTTTTATATTCAATAGATTTTTCGTCAAGCCCGCGAGGTTTCCAGCCTTTTTTGTATGCCGGTTTTACGCTTTGTTTCATGAATAGTTGGTCTCTTTTAACAAAATCTTCCAGAATTGCCCCATTGTTTAAATCGTAGTGGCGAATTGCAATAACTACGGAACTTTCATTATAAGCTGTTCCTTTGTCTAAAAGCAAATTGTCATAACGCATCATATCGGCGTAATCCGGAGATTCTTGCATATCGTCGGGAACTTGGTAACGAAAACCTTGCTTTTTAGGGAATTTTAAAGGTTCGGTTCCGGCTATTTGATTACGCAAAACATAAGATGAGGCACCTGTATATTGGTCAATAATCTGTGTCTCTGTAGTTTTACAGCTAAAAATAAAAAACAAAATTGAAAATGAGAGAAAAAAAACTGACATAAATGAACCTCTGTTGATTTTGTTTCTGCTTAGAGTATTTTTTCGGCGTGATGAAGTGTAAAACTGTAGTCTTTTAGTAATTTTACAAGAGTAAAAAAATATATTTATTTTCGTGGAAAAATAGGTTAAACTTATCTTTAATTTTTGTAGAGAAATAATAGAGAGTGGAGACTAAAATGGCTATACTTCCGGCGGTGAAGATTCAAGAATACTATGAAAAATATCAAACAAAAGAAATATTTTTTAATAAATCTATTCGCCAGGAAACAGGACTTGAAACTTCTAAGATTATGTTGAAGATGTGTGGAACAATGTTTCCGTGTGTTTTGTATTCATGTTCAATGAGTTATGCGAAAATTGTAATGAATCTTGATGAAGAAGCTTTTAATATGATTCAAAATGCAAAGAATGCTTTAACTTTACACTTTTCTTTCTTACTGGAGCAGCAAAAGGGAGATATTCATTTTTTTGTCGGTTGTACGACAAAAGCTCTGAAATCTTTTAAGATGAACAATGGAAGAGATACTTCTTATATAATAACTCTTGCTTTTTATCAAAAACCACCTGACGATTTAATTGAAAAACTTGGAAAAGTATTAGAGTCGATAGAAAATTTTGAAAAGCGAAAAGAATTAAGAATTAAGTTGGACAAAAAGATTGCAGAGGGAATAGGGTTTATTTCTCAAAAGGCACTTATTGAAATTGATTCTATTAATCGTCCTTGTATAATTACTGATATTTCGGCTTCCGGTTGTGGTGCGATTTTAATGTTATTGAAACCGGATTTGATTGTGAATAAAACAATAAGAGTTACTTTTCATTTGCAAGACCCTAAAATGCCTAACTTAGAATTGGTCGGTGTAGTAAAACGTTATGAGCAAGTTGAAAGTAAAAAGTTATTGTATCAAATCGGTATTCTTTATGATTTAGAGGCTATTCCGTATAAGTATAAGAATATGATTAATAGCTATATTGACGAATTGGAGTATAAAAGTAGATTTAACAGATAAAAAAATAAGCAGCTTTTTTATGAGCTGCTTATTTTTTTATATTTCATAGGATTTTAGTTTTTTCCGATGTTTTTTATCAATGTTAATAATGAATCAAGTTTCTCATGTGTAACTAACGGATTTAACAATGTGAATTTTAAGAAAACTTTTCCGTTATATACAGTTTGACCGATTACAACTCCGTGTTCGTGAATCAAAGCACGTCTTACTCGTTTGTTTACATCGTCAGTACTTGATAATCTAAACACAACAGAACTTATTTCCGGACTTGTTACGGTTTCAAAACTAGAGTCTTTTTCCAATGAAGAGTATAGATAATTTGCATTTTCCATGCAGGTATCAATTATTTCTCCCCATCCGTCTTTACCACGCATTTTGAATGAAATCCAAACTTTTAATGCATCGAATCTACGTGTAGTTTGCAATGATTTTCCTACAAGGTTTGTATAACCGTCTTCCTCATCTTCTTCACGGTTTAGATAATCTGCATGAAGTTCTAATGCTTCAAAATTAGAAGAATCTTTTAACAATACGGCACTGCAACTTATAGGTAATAAAAACATTTTATGGAAATCTACGGTTATAGAATCGCAAAGGTTAAAACCGGCAACACGTTGTACGTATTTTGCAGATAAAATTACCGCACTTCCGTATGCTGCATCGGCGTGAAGCCATAATCCGTATTTTTTACAAATATTTCCTATTTCATTCATAGGGTCGATACTGCCGTAGTCTGTAGTTCCGATTGTCGCAACAACACAGAACGGAAGATTTCCGTTTTCCAAATCTTCTTTGATTAATTGCTCTAAAGCATTAACGTCAATTTTTTGTTTTGTATCAACGGGTACTTTTACAACCGCATCGTATCCCAAACCTAAAAGATGAGCACCTTTTTCCATAGAAAAATGTGATATTTCAGAGGTATAGATACGTAATTTTCGATAATTTTCAGGTAAACCGTGTTTTTTTACATCGTGGTTTAGTTTTTTCTGACAATACCAATCTCTTGCGAATAACAATGCAGAAATATTAGATTGAGAACCGCCGGAAGTAAAAACTCCGTCACTGTTATCATCATAACCATATAAAGAACAAAGCTTACGTACAACTTCCAATTCAATTTCAGTTGCAACCGGAGACTGATCCCAAGAATCCATTGATTGATTAAATGCTGCGATAATTAACTCAGCCGCAATACTTTCCAATAATGCCGGACTGTGTAAATGTGCCATATAATCGGTTGATGAAGTTCTTAAAAAATTAGGTAAAACTTGAAGCTTTAAAGCTTCAAGTACTTTATCAAAACCTTCTCCCTCATTAGGCAATAAATCTTCTACATGTACAGCTTTTTTTAGTTCATCAGGAGATAATCCGGCATAAGCTTTTGTATCACACAAACTGTCTACGATTGCATCGGTTGTGCGAATAATCATTTGTCGAAATTCTTCTTTAGAATCCTTTGTCAGCAACAAATTATTTTTTTGCACCGGCATCGACCTCCATTACCACGCTTTCGAAAATTTCAAGCATTTTGTTAATCTCATCACGAGTAACATTTAGAGCACATAGACATCTCATTACAGCTCCGTTTCTTCCGCCACGTTCCATTACAAGACGTTTTTCGAAACATTTGTGTTGAACTTCTGTTGCGATTTCACCTGAGCCGGGAAGTGTTCCGAGTTTGTCAGGAGTTGCGTTAGGGTTTACAAATTCAATACCCATCATCAATCCTTTTTCTCGAATATCACCGATGATAGAAACTTTCTTTTTCAATTCTAAAAGTCTATCACGCATATAAGTTCCTTTCTCAACAACTTCATTTAAGAATTCCGGTTGAGAAACACGCTTGATTAATGCAGTTCCGGCACGCATAGCCAATTGGTTACCGCGGAAAGTTCCGGCATGAGCTCCCGGATTCCATTTATCTAATTCTTTGTTATAAACTACTACTGCCAACGGTTGAGAACCACCGATAGCTTTTGATACTAAAATTACATCAGGAACAATGTCAGCATATTCAAATGCAAAGAATTTTCCGGAACGACCGATTCCGCATTGAATTTCATCAACAATCATCGGGATTCCAAGTTCTTTTGTAACTCTTCTGACTGTTTGTAGGAATTTTACCGGTGCCGGAATAACACCGCCTTCTCCCTGTATAGGTTCTAATATAACGGCAGCAGGCTTTGTAATACCGCTTTCAGGGTCTTTGAGCATTCTTTCAAAATATTCACATGCAGCATCTGTACCGGCATCTCCTCCGAGTCCGAAAGGACAACGATAAGAATAAGGATAAGGCATAAAGTGAACATCAGGAACTAAAGATTGAACTTTAGTTTTAGCATTTAAATTACCTGTCAGTGACAATGCTCCTTGTCCCATTCCGTGGTATGCTCCGTGAAATGCAATAACTGCACTTCGACCGGTAGCTGTTTTACATAATTTGATAGCTGCATCAGTAGCATCAGTACCAGAAGGGCTGCAAAATTGAATTTTCGCATTGTTTTGAAGTTCTTTCGGTAACAATCCCAACAAAGTATGAACGAATTCATCTTTCACCGGAGTGGTTAAATCCAACGTGTGTAAAGGTGCGTCTGAGGCCAATAAATCAATCATAGCCTGGTTTACTTCGGGGTCATTATGCCCTAAGGCAAGTGTCCCTGCTCCACAAAGGAAGTCCAGATATTTATTCCCTTCTACATCTTCAACCCAAGAACCTTTAGCTTTAGAAATAGCAAAGGGGAATTTTCTTGGATAGCTTCTCGCATTAGATTCTGTTGAATCTTGTCTGGCAATGTAATACTGATTGGTGCAATTTTCTTTTTGATTCATCAACGTTCTCCATCACATGAAAATAAATGTTCTGTTTCCCGGTTTTTCCGGTGCACAATTGGCATGCACTATACAAAATTATTTGCCATGCCGTCTAGCTTAATTTATTATTTTCTTAATAATCTTATTTGTTTAAGTTTAAAAATATCATAATAGAATAAAAATAAAATAATCTTACGAAAAAAATCACATTAATTTATTTTCTATTTTTTGCTTTTTGTAATTCTCTTATCATGAAATAAATTGATTGTAATAAACAAAAGGATGTATGACGTAAATATTCGGGGGAATTCGGAATTACATGATTTCTGTCTAAAACGATTTGTGTCATTAATAAAAAACGTTTTAGGAACGGATAAGAAATTAGAATTTCTTCGATAAGATTTTTAATATTCTCGGTATTTTCTTTGTTCCATTCCGAAACAGAATCAATATAATTTTTTAAATCTTGTGAATATTGATAAAGTTTGTCGGTCATATTTGAAAATAATGCTTCAATTTCATCGATATTTGCACAAATCATTTCTATGTTGAGATTTTTGTATGCGATACGATGAGTTTGCGGATTATCGGTTATTGTTTTTTCTAAAGTCTGATATTTTACGCCGTTAATTTTTACGGCTTCTGTCGAGTTGCTGAAAAAATCGCAGTCAGTTGCGGCTTCCAAATAGTACTCCAAGTAATTACGATAATTGTCCATTACAAAATCGGTAACTACGGTTTTACCGTTTGCAGCAATCGCTTCTTTAAAACGGCGGTTGTAGATTGCTTTGAGCATTGAATCTTCAATTCCGGTAAAGTAATCAGAATTTGCGATACGTGATTGCCAAGATGGTGCATTTTTACAATGAGTGACTGATTGCGGATATGACAAATCGTATCCGGCAAAGAAAAAGGTTTTGAAGCCGAATTGTCGTGCTAAATCTAATGTGTAATCGGTTACCGTTCCGCCGGTTTCAGCGACAAGCGGTTTTATATTCAATCTTTTTAAGATGTAATTTACCAGAGTACCCTCTTCAAACGACGAAAGAGAAAAAGCAGCATTTTGAAAACGATTTGCAACATCATAATATCCTAATGCATCTACAACACATAAGCTTTCTTTAGGAAGCGGACAAATAAAATCTCCCATCGTGAAATATTGACCGTCTAAGCTGACGATTACATCCGGAATAATCTCGGATTTCGTAAGCGGAATAAGAGCTGTATCGGCGGCGAAAACAGTAAGTTTTTCTCGATTGCTTTTTATCAGTGATAATTGAGAATCAAGTGTCGGACCGGCAGCACAAATTACGGCAATATTTTCTTTCGAAATCTTTTGTTGTGATGGTTGTAAGAAAGGAATATGCGACGTTTTTATGATATTTCGCAAAATATTTTTGTTCCACAAAGGCAAGAAATTTGATTCGGTTAGAATATTTTGCATTACTATTGCAAGGTGTTGCTGGATAATCTTGTAAAAATCGATTTCAGTTTGAGGAAACAGATTTTTATAACAGAGGTTAGAGTAGGTTTCCATTCGTAAGAATTCATTTTGCATAAGTTTTTGTAACAGCTCGAAAATACCCTCGTCTTGTATGCTGTTTACGACAAATGCACGAGAATCCAATAAGTCTCCGAGAAAATCTTTTCTCCGATTAAAAACCGGTAAAAGAGGCTCTAAAATAATACAATAACTTTCCGGATTGGCAGACAGCAGATTTTGGATGTGGTAACCGGCTCCGAGACCGAAAACTGCGATAACGGACTTTGCTGCATATTTTATTCCGCAGGCTTCTCGTTCCGGTGCAAATCTGGAATGAACGGCTTTACCGTTAATAACAAGAATTTCTTTTCCGTTTTTTGCGGTTTCCACACTTATATGAAAATCTATTTGCGGTGTGTTTTCGTTAATTTTTTTTGATTCTAAAAAAAAAGAGCCGCAGTCAGCAGCTCTTTTTTCCCCGTTAAAATTAGGATTCATTTATTTATTGTCCTTGATTCATATTGAAGAAGTCTTGAATTCTTATTGCGTAATGGAAGTTATCCACAACTTTATGTTTTTTCTTTTCTTCTCTGTAGAAATCCTGGCGTAAAGTTGCAACTTTTATTGAATCTGAAGATTTAACAAGTTTTTCAAAATCAGCTTCCATGTTTTCCATGTTTGCATCAGTTCTGCTTTCTACATATGCAACGACAACACCGTTTGCATATTTATAAGGTTCTACAGGAACTCCTACTTTACTGAAGAATAATTTAGTAATGAATTCCATATCTTTATCATTTGAGATGTCAAGCATAGGAAGAATGTTATCTGTAATTAACATTTCTTGTTCAGATGAACTGATTTGAATTCCTACAGAAGATGAAACTGTTGCAAAATCTTCTCCGTTTTTAACTTTATCAAAAATATCTTTTGCTTTTGTTTGGCTGTCAAGTTCTGCGAGAGAACGATTTTCTGTTACATAAGCATTTTTTGCTCTGGAAGCAACTGCATTATCGGCAACGTCAGCGTTTTTAGTGTCTAATACTTTTACGATTGTATAACCGACATTAGGTTCAGCAGCCAACTTATTGCAAACTTTTCCTAACTCAGTTGTTGGCAAGATACTTGCAATTTGTTCATTGTAATCTTCTGCAAAGTGGAATGTTGAATCATTGATAAAATTGATAATCTTGTTTTCTTTTTTCAAGTTTTCAGCGATTGTATCAAATTGTGTCGGATCGGTAGTCAATTCCATTAATGCTTTTTCCGCATCTCTTTTAGCAGTTGCAGTATCAGCAAAAACAATTTTTCCGACTTTATACTGACGGAATTTTACGCTGTTATTTGCTACATATTCAGCAAGTTTTTCTTTTGAAATGCTGTTGAAAGGAATGTCTGCATATTTTACTTTTACTTTTGTGTTGTTGATTCCGTAACTGAAAGCTACTTCGGAATATGAAACCGGTAAATGACCGAAATAATCATACTCATAATTTTCAAGTAATAGTTCATTTTTGATTTCTTCGGAATCGTTTAAATTGATTTTATTAATTTCGGAACGTAATTTATCGTAATCAATTTTTCCGTCTGCACCGGTATAACGATTTTTAGCAATTAAACGCAATACACTTTTGTTTGATACGGTGATATCCATTTTTTTTGCATTAAACATACCGATGACTTTTTGAATTTCATCTTCATAGATATTTCTTACTTCACGATATTTTTCATAACCGTTAAGGTTCGGCATATTCATAATGTATTCATAACGTCTGTTAAAAGTATCATCATGACCGAATTGGATTTTATGTCCCAAAACTTTTCCGATGTAACTGTCCGGATTATTGTTTTCTCTTGTTTGTGCCATTCTTTGAATAGAAATCGTTCCGTCTTGGTTAATTTCTTTGTGTTGAACAATTTCATTTACAAAGTTGATAATCCCCGGAATGACACCGGCAGAAATAACGAATGTGATAATGATTAATCCTATTACCAGATAAACAAAAAAGTTTTTGCTTACTGTTACTTCTTTTTTGTTATTAACTTTTTCATGGTTTTTCATCTCTTCCATAAATATATTCCTTTACATTTATTTTAATCTCATATTTTAAATAAAGATAGCTTTGTTTTTTATCATGATACTTTTGCTTTGTCAAACAGATGAACTATATTTCAATAAGCAACTGCACTTATGTAACTTTCGACTTTTGAGGAATCTTTTGTTACTTCTTCCGATGTTGCATATTTTAACGGTTCTACGTTGTGTGCATTTTCTAAAAGTTCGTTTAAACGTAATAATGAAACAAGTCCGCCCGTACCGTCGGCACTTATTTGTTCCAAAGCTAATTGTTGTGATAAATTTTCTGCATTATTTTCTCGCAACAATTTTATAAACATCTTGTCACGTTCTATAGTTTTTTCTAAAGAAAATTCACAATTTAAATTAGTCGGAACAACGATTAAGTATTTTTTATCTGAATTTGCCATGAGTGCATTTACGGCTTTTGATAAAAGAATTGTGTAACGAGTATTGGCACGTCCGACAATTACCGGCAAAATTTTAAAATCACCGGATAATGTTTTTTGCAGATAAGGTAATTGTAATTCTGCAGAATATTCTTTTTCATGGTAAGTTTGACCGTCGATAAAATCTTCTGAGAAATTACGTAAGAATTCATTTGCTTCGGAATCGACTTCAACATTACCGAACGGCGTTTCGTAACTTTCGCTGCTTATTAAGCCTAAACCTCGAAAATCTTGACGATGTAACGGCATCATTATAATAACAGTATCGTAATGTTCGCCGGCTACGAGAGAGTAAGATGCAGCGTATATACTTCCTGCAAGTGTGTAGTTTGCGTCAGGAGCTATAATGGCAAACGGTTTACCTTTTTTTTCTATACCGGTATTTTCCAATGACTTTTCTATAAAATCTTCTAAGCGTTCTTTTTCTTTATAATAAAAAGTTCCTGCCATAGTCATAGGTCGACATTTTGGAATAATTTTTTCCTTTACTGTTTTGTTTTTCATAGTATGTGTTCCTCCCAGATATTCGAAGTTTTTTATAATATTGAAAAAATAATCGCAACAAAAAAAATATCAGAACAAATATTTATAAAAAAATCACGAGTTAAGAAAAATCTTAAATTAGGTTTGTTTCTTGAAAAAAGTATTGAAATGTACTATAAAACGTACCAATTTATTGAATAAACATATTTCAATAATATACTCAATATTTTTTGAAGTTGGAGTCTTACTATGGAAAAAATTAAAGTTGGTGTTCTCGGTGCAACCGGAATGGTTGGACAAAGATATATTAAATTGTTGGAGAATCATCCGTGGTTTGAAGTAACTTATGTTGCGGCATCGCCTCGTTCAGCAGGAAAAAAATATAAAGACGCAGTTTCAAGTCGTTGGTTGATTGGCAGCGATATTCCGGCAGGAGTTGCGGATTTGATAGTTGAAGATGCAAATGATGAGAAAAAAGCTGTCGGCAAATGTAAATTCGTTTTCAGTGCATTGGAAATGGGAAAAGATGAAATTAAAGCTTTGGAAGCTGCTTATGCTGCACAAGGACTTCCTGTAGTATCAAATGCCAGTGCAAATCGTTGGACAGAAGACGTTCCAATGCTTATTCCGGAAATTAATTTTAATCATCTTGATGTTATTGCAGACCAGAAAAAGCATAACGGTTGGGAAAAAGGTTTTATCGCAGTAAAACCTAACTGTTCATTGCAAACTTATATGATGCCTATTTTTGCATTACAACAAGCCGGTTATCCTATTAAAAGAATGATTGTTACAACTTTACAAGCTACAAGCGGTGCAGGTTATCCGGGTGTTGCAAGTTTTGATATGATAGATAATATTGTTCCGTATATCGGCGGAGAAGAAGAAAAAACAGAAAAGGAGTGTTTAAAGATTTTAGGTTCTGTAAAAGACGGTAAAATTGAAAATGCAGCCGGTCCGATTGTTTCTTCTACTTGTACACGTGTTCCGGTTATTGACGGTCATACAGCATGTGTAAGCTTGGAATTCGATTTACCGGACGATAAAAAACCTTCATTGGAAGAAATCGAAAAAGTTTGGACAGCTTTTACTTCATTACCTCAAGAACTTGAATTGCCTAGTGCTCCGGTTCATCCGATTGTTGTTCGTCATGAAGAAAATCGTCCTCAGCCTCGCCGTGACCGTGAGACAGAAAAAGGTATGGCGTGTGTAATCGGCAGACTTAGACCATGTAATGTTTTTGATGTGAAGTTTGTTGCATTAAGTCATAATACTAAACGTGGTGCCGCAATGGGTGGAATTCTAAATGCAGAGCTTTTAAAAGCTAAAGGTTTCTTTGATAATTTATAAGATTTAAATCTTTGAAATTATATAAAGCAAAATGCACCTTTGAAGTAGAATAACATCAAAGGTGCATTTTTTTATTTTTGCACATGATAATTAGGAAAACAAAAATTGGTTGTTGTTATATTTACAGCTTCTCTATTTCCTCAACTGACAATCCGGTAACTTTTGATACTTTTTCAATCGAATCACCGAAAGCTAATAAAGTTTTCGCAGTTTCAACGGCTTTTTGATGTGCACCTTGTGACAGCCCGATTGCAATGCCTTCTTCACGTCCGATAGTTATCCCTTCGTCACGACATTCTTCTTGTATTTCGTTACGTATTTCTTCTTTTATTTCATTACGTATTTCTATTTCATTACGTATTTCTTCTTTTATTTCGTTACGTATTTCTATTTCATTACGTATTTCTTCTTTTATTTCGTTACGTATCTGTTCTTGGATACATTTTTTCCAATATTTTAAATCTCTTTCATATTTGACTCGGGCTTCGTAGCGGTTAAGTTCTTCGTTTTCGGTAAAGCGTTTGAACAGTTCCTGTGCTCTTGTCAATTTCGGGTTCTTTTCTATCACTGCGTCCATATTCTTTCCCTCCTCTTCCTCTTCAAAAAACTCAAGCCATCCAAATAGACGTTTGTCTATCTTGGCATTATTCCGTAACTTAGGAAGTTCAAGAACATGGACTTCCAAGTCGTCGGTAAGACACAAAGTCTTATTATTTTCAGAATAAAGATGATAACAATTATGAATGTTTTTGTCACCTTTTTCAAG
>JBGUUT010000085.1:0-16112 GCA_045133795.1 Spirochaetota bacterium | reverse complement strand
GTAACCGGTGTTTTTTTCCGGTACTAATTTGATTGTTAACTTTGTCCATCATATATTCACGAGTAGTTAAGTGATACATGCTGTTTTGATTTGTTGTATAAGTTCCTATTCTATAAATACTCATAATCTGTGCCTCCATTCACCGGATTTTTATATTTGGTTTATCTTCGGAACTGCATAGCAATAGATTTAATTTTGCTGAATCCTTTCATCATTAAATCTTAGCTATCAGTGTTTCCAACATCTTATCCATTTCTGAAACAAATCTTGCAGTAGCATTATAACCGTGTTGAAATTTTATTAAATTGGCAAATTCTTCGTCCAAATTTACTGCACTGACAGACTTTCGCAAATTTTCTAAATTATTCATCACTGTTTCTTGTACTCTGAAACCGCTTTCAGCTTCTCTTGCACGTGAACCAACATCCGCCACAAGATTTTCAAAATATTGAGAAAATGTCATCGACATTCCCACCATTACATGGTTTTCTTTCAAACTTCCGATTCTCAATGCATTAGAAGAATCTCCAGAACCGTTTGAAATGTTTTTCACTCCGTCACCTGTTGTATCTACACCGCCGGCAGCCGCAATATAATTCACATCTTTTTTAATTTTACTGTCAACTGCCATATAAACAGCCGGATCTGTAAGCGGAGCAATTGACCAAACGCTGTCTTCACGCAATTTCGCAACTTCACCGACTCTGGATGAATCAAAAGCACCTTCTTCTCCGGATTGTTGTAAAACTCCGGCGTAACCGGTTAAAAACATTCCGCTGTCTTCTACATGACGTAACACAAAATCAGGTGTTTCTCCGTCAGTAAAATAATCACCTTTCAATGAAAATTTACCTTGTGCATTTACAAAAGCATTTACACCGGCTCCGGACTGATTAATTTTATCAATCACGCCCTGCAACGTATCGGTTTCGGTATATTCAATAACTTTACCGTTTAAGTTCATTTCACCGCGAATACCGATTTTGTCATTCAAATCTACTCTGTTTATACCGCTTATTTTAAATAAGAAAGTAGAATCATCTACACCATCACGGTCTACATCAAAGTTACCGCTGGCATCAGTTGTATAAGGATACTCAATAAAAAACGAATTATTAGTCGTTCCGTTCAAACCAAATCCGTCACGATGAATTTCATTAACCAAATCAGTAACATTTACAGCAAATGAATTAATTTTCTTTTGCTCTTCATACAAATCAACATCACGTAAATCTATAAGCCCCGCTAATTCTCCGCCACGGAATTGAACCATTTCTCCGTCAGACCAATAAATATCGCTGTAACCACGATTTGCCGAATCAGGAACCATTCTTAATTGTTCGTATTCTCCGCCCTGAACAAGCATTTTTGAACCGATGTATAAAACCAATTCATTTGAATCTTCACGAGAAACGTTAATATCTGCAATCTTTGACAATCTATCGATAAACAAATCTCGCTTGTCATATAAATCATTAGGATTATCTCCTACAGCTTCACTTCTCAAAATTCGTTCATTTAAATCTGCAATTTTCTTTGACAAGTCATTAACTTCTTTAACCTTTTCTTCAATTTCCATATTCACATTATTACGAATATCTGTCATTTGTTGAAAATGGTGCTGAACGCTGTTTGTTAAAATATTAGCTTTTTCAACCAATACCGTACGTGCAGATTTTTCTTCCGGATTATTTGCCACGTCACTCCAAGCATTCATAAACTCATCAAAACCGCGTCGCAACGTATTATACATAGTCGGGTCGTTATAAACACTCGGTTCTGCATATACAAGTTGCATTTGATGTAAATATTTATTTTTCATATCAAAATAACCAAAGTCTTTTGATGATGAAATTATTCTGTTATCAACAAGCTGATCTCTGATTCGTCTTACCGTTGCGACTTCTACACCTTGACCGACTTGTCCCGGAGTATTTTCTCGGCTTAACCCCGGAATATACAACGGAGAAAATGTTTGCAATTCTATTTTTTGTCGTGAATAACCTTCAGTGTTAAGGTTGTTCAAGTTTTGTCCGGTTACATTCATTGCCTGCGTATGAGCTACAAGTGAACGTTTACCCATTTCTATTCCGTGAAATGTTGAAATCATATATTCTCCTTTCTAAATTGTTCGTCTAAACATTACCGGAGCACCGGCACCCGAACGTCTGTTATTTTTTCCTACACTATATGTATTTCCGCCGAACGGAACATTATTAAATAACTTTGAAGCTTTTAATTTAGCAACATAAAGTGCATCTTTTAAAAGTGCCACATTAATCGCCTCAGCTTCACGATACTGCAAAATCATTTTTTTTATTTCTTCTTTTTTTGTCGTTATAAGATTTTCTGTTATTGTATCTGCCGTATCTTTTGATAAAATATCTTCTGTTTTTATACGTGACAAAAGGCGTTCCAATCTGCGTTCCGTTGCCGAAAGTGATCCTTTCAAATCGTTTTGTTCATTTGTAATAGTTGAAAGTCTTTCCCAATCTTGATTTGATATTACTTTCTTTTTTTCATCCGCAAGACTACACAATTGTTGCAAAATTTCTTGAAGCGTTCCGTACAAAGAAAGTTTATTTACTAATAATCCGTTTTCTTCTGGTACCATCCGTGGTCTCCATACTGTTAGATTTAAAGCATTCAGACCGTTTTTCTAAACGGATAGACTGCTTCTATGAAGGAATGTCGGAATATAAAAAAAATACTTAATAAAAAAATGATGATTGTTTTTGTAATTTATCTAAAAAATAAAAAAGACAGGAAACAAAATCTCCTGTCCGTTCAGTACTAAATATTATTATTTTACTTTAAAGTTTTTATCCTTTAAAAATTGCATCACCAATTCACGTTTATCACCTTGAATTTCGATACTTCCGTTTTTTGCACTTCCGCCGCAGCCGGCTTTCTTTTTTAATGCACTGCACAATTCATTAATATCATGAGACGAATCAAATCCGGCAGCTACCGTAACCGTTTTTCCGCCTCGTCCGCTTTTTTCAAGACGAACTCTTATTATACCGTCACCTTTTTTAGGCGGACCGATAAAATTTCCTTTTTTATCAAAATATTCTGCCGGGATTTCCTCGCCGGATGTATAAGAAAAAACTTCCATAATACCTCGTTTATTTTTTGGCATAACGTTTTAAAACGTTCACCATATTCGCTACTTTTTTATAAATCATTACCATATCTGTATTAAAATCATCATTAAAAGTCCATTTTATTTTCTTAAAATTAACAATTAATATCGGAACTGCCAAATTGTAATCTTCGATAAGTGTTTTTAATGTCTTACCGATTTCCACGCAAAGAACAATTGTTTCATTAATAAGCTCTAAAGCTTCACCGTTAATTTCATCAACCGTACGACGTACAGAAGCCTTTGCTGCTGAATCTTTTACTACAACTGAATGACGTCGCAAATCCTTTCCGTAAGCTCCGTCATCCGCACAACGAGCATCAAAATCTGCAACTTTTTTCACCATTTTATTAATATCCTCTAATACAGCCACAAATTCACGAGATGTATCAGAAGTTTTCCATTCGCCTTTGATTACAAGGACATCTATTCTTTCTTTTATCTCACTCAGACAAATATCTATTAAGAATGCATTAATGTAATTCAGCGGATCTATATAATCTAATGTTGACGGCACACCTTTACTTACAAGAAAATCAGCCATTCTCGGAGAATAATTTTTCATGCGTGAAATAATTGTAGAATTAAAAATCTGAGAAACTAAATCATTCACTTTGTCACGATTTAAAATAGCAACAACTTCTTTCAGAGTTTGTTTTGTAAGATCCTGAATCTTTTTCAAATAATCAGTAAGAATTTTTTCATTAGTCGAAAATGACTTTGGCTTAAAATAAGGGTCTTCCATGATAAGACAAATCATTTTTGTCATACAACCATGATTTTTAAGTTTTTTCATATTATCGATAGTTTTTCTCAAACAAGTACAAATCCCTTTATCATGAGATACTTCTTCTAGATAATGAAAAACATTTTCAAAATCCTCATTTAAATTCACACTGTTAAGCTCATCATTTATCGCAATTAAATCTTCATTTACATATTTACCTTCTAAAGGAACAAATGACGGTGAATAAGTAAGATTCGATTCACTGATTGATGAATCAAATTTACGAATAAAAAAATACCATTCATAACAAATCAGATTCGATAAATTACAAATTTGATTATAGGTATGATTAATTTCCGCAGCTTTTCTACTATCAAAATAAGATATAAACTGTTTTAATCGCTTCTGAACTACAGCAATCGCTTTGGCTGGGTCTTGAGATGTTCTGACATAATCGATAATCTTATCTGAATCCAACGAATCTTTTAATTCTTTTGCTTTTTTATCCAACATTGATTCAATAAGAAATTCTTTAATGGAAGAACGTCTGTTTTTTAAGTCAAAATATTTCGCTATTTGCTGAGAATTACGAAATATCGTATATACCACTGAAGAAAACGACGGTTGAATAAGCATTTTTCGAACATTAAAAAATTTTGAATTCTGTGACAAATTGTGTCCAATATTTTTAAGCTGTTTTTCCTTCAAACGTTCTTCATTATTTTTTCCCGTAAAAAATTCTAACAACTTATCTATAAATGAAGAGTCTGCAGACTCTTGTCTTACATTCTTTCTTTGAGATGTATTCATATTTAACGTCTATCCTTAAAATAATTTAAATAATAAAATTGTATAATACGGACAATCATTTTCTATAACATATCACCTTAAACCGGTGTAGTAAATTTATTTTTGATTATCAGAAAAGCATTTTTCAACTTCTATCATAATTTTTTCACAGATATTAAAGATTTATCCGGAAAATTATGTTAGATGATATGAACTTTATTTTTCTATATGTCAAGTTTTCTTGACAATTTACCTTATATAATGGTTTATTATAGAAATTTCTCAATCACTGTTTTTTATAAATTGCAAGCTTAAAATAAAAAAAGCTAAATAAACGCAATTTAGAATAAATTTTTTAGACATAAAGTGTACCCCCCAAAAAGTGTAAGTAGCATTTTGGATTGCTTTAAGGAGGTTTTATAATGATAAACACAACAACAGCGGAATTACATTATGACGGACAAATACACAAGTTAGGCATAATCAACGGCAGCGGAGGAAATCCGGGGCTTGATATAAGTAATTTACGTGCAGAAACCGGTTTAATAACTTACGATCCCGGTTATCAAAATACAAGTGCATATAAAAGTGCAATTTCTTTTGTTGACGGTCAACAAGGTATTTTACGTTACCGCGGAATACCTATAGAAGAACTGGCCAATCATTCAACTTTTGTTGAAACTGCTTATCTTTTAATATACGGTCATTTACCAACAAAAGATGAATTATCCGTTTTCTCAAGTTATCTAAACGAATACTCATTGTTGCATGAAGATATGATTCATTTTTTTCACAATATTCCGCAACAAGCTCATCCAATGGCGACATTGTCAATGATGATTAACAGTCTTTCAATTTTTTACCAAGATGTTTTTGACTTGGAAGGACAATTTTTCCAAAAGGAATCTCTTGATATTACAATTGCCAGATTAATTTCAACCATTCGTACAATAGCAGCGTTTTCATACAAAAAGTTTAAAGGAGAGCCTTTCGTTTATCCGCGTCCTGATTTGCAATATTGTGCTAATTTCTTAAATATGATGTTTGCAAGTCCGGTAAAACCTTATGAAATCGACGAAGATTACGTAAAATTACTAAACGTCCTCTTAATCTTACATGCAGACCATGAACAAAACTGTTCTACATCTACCGTAAAACTGGTAGGAAGCAGCCGTGTAAATTTATATGCATCGATATGTGCCGGAATTTGTGCCTTATGGGGACCGCTACACGGAGGAGCAAACCAAAAAGTAATCGAAATGCTGCAATGGATTCATCGTGAAAAAATTCAAGTAACTGATGTTTTAGAAAAAGCAAAATCGAAAAATGAATCTTTCCGTTTAATGGGAGTAGGACACCGAGTTTACAAAACTTATGACCCGAGAGCTGCCATCATTCGTAATATTTGTATGAAAAAACTGGTTAAAAACAAAAATTTAGACCCGTTACTAGAAATCGCACTCGAACTGGAAGAACGTATTCTACGTGATGATTATTTTGTAGAACGCAGACTCTATCCGAATGTTGATTTTTACAGTGGACTTGTATACAGATTACTGGGAATTCCGACCAATATGTTTACCGTAATGTTTGCTATCGGACGAATGCCGGGCTGGATTGCTCAATGGAAAGAAATGCGCGATGATAAACCAAAAATAGGACGACCTCGACAACTTTATATCGGTTCCGAAGAAGCTCATTATATTCCAATGGAAGATCGTCATATTTAATTTTTTTACTTGACAGTTAACGCAGTATTTTTTTATACTGCGTTCAGTTTTAACACCAACGGGATGGTGGTGGAATTGGTAGACACGCTAGCTTGAGGTGCTAGTCCGGGGTTCCGGTTGTGGGTTCGAGTCCCATCTGTCCCAAATTTATATAACGTCTGATATTAATCAGGCGTTTTTTTATGTCTCAATGCTTTTACTCAAACAACCACAAGACACATATATTTCAACAAATTAATAAAATCTACCTTTTATGAATGATGTATAGACAAAAAAAATCACCTTGCAAAAGCAAGGTGATTCACTGAGCAAGAAAAGGGACTCGAACCCTCGGCATCGACCTTGGCAAGGTCGCACTCTACCAACTGAGTTATTCTTGCATTGATATTAAGTTATTTGCTTTATAACACATTATATTTTTTTTTCAAGCTTTTTTTTATAAAAAAGAACACATTTTTATACAATCAAGCATTCCTCAAAAATAAATCTATAAGTTCTATCTTAGAAGATGTTCCGGTCTTTCTGTAAATTGCATCTGTTATTGCCAAAACTTTATCCATAGAAGCTTTTGTTTTAGAAGCAATTTCTCTATATTCAAAACCATGTAATAACAAAACGGTAATTACTTTTTCATTGTTTGTAAGACCGTACAGTTGTACCTTTTCATCAAACATTTTTTGAGTAATGATTGATTTTTTATCATTAACTTTTCCGTCTTCCTGAGGAGCAAAATTCATTTTATTATCAATAGCTTCTATGTTTCTGGTACGAGTTTGTTCCATTTTCAATTGCAACGCTTCAAGTTCCGCCATTATAACATCAGCTTCTACCGGATTAACCCATTCGACAGTTTTGAATTGACGATAATTTTTCAACTCCAAGTATGATTGATGTTCATTTACAAGCATTAAAATCGGTAACGCAGAAAATGCCGGTTGATTATCAATTGTATAATAAACCTCTTGAGCTTGACCGTCACTGCTCAATGCACAAATCAAACAGAAAAAATCTCCGGAAATTAATTTTTGCTCAACATCCTCGATTACCGAAACTGAAATCAAATTATACTTATCACAAAAAATATTTGAAAAGAAACATAACGAATCTGCCGAATCTGTCACCAACAAAACTGTCGGCAATCCTTCTTTAAAAGGAATTACTTTTGTATCTTCACTATCAGTCTCATTTAAACACGGAAATTTCAAACGCATAATCATTCCGCCGTTTTCCTGATTTTTTATAAGCGACAAAGTTCCGCCTAACTCTTCTGTACTTTTTTTCAACTGAATCAATCGCATTTTTTCCATATTGAGCGACTTATCACCTGCCGACAACAGAAAATCTCCGCATGATAAAAATATATTTTCATTTCCGCACTCAATCTTCAAATTATACTGTTGTGAACAATTTTTTGTATTGTAGATAAAAGTAAAAAGAGAATGAATAAAATCATCAAATGAACTTCTTTTTGCATGAAGAAGAATTTCTTCCTGTAAAGAAGCATTTAACGGCACTGCTTTATTAATACTGTTATAATGTTCTATATTTTTCTGAAGTTCTTCAGTAAACGGAATATTTATTTTCATTTCCGGGTCGGTATTTAAATTATCATGAACCTTACTTTTGTTATTGCCTACAGATTTCTCCTGAGCAACAAGTAATTTTTCTACTGTTTCTTGACGTTCTTCTTCATATTCTTCTTCTTGAAGACTTTCGTATTTCACAAACATATTAAATATATAAAAAGAATAAACATAAAGAACAATCGGAATATAAATCAAGAAATAACGAAACATTTCTAAATAAGGAAAAACATAGCTCAATATTGAAAGCATTAAGAAAAGAGCCATAACGCAAGTTAAAATTATATACAGAGACTTTTTTTCTTCTTTTTTGCTGTTAAACATAAAATAAAGTAAAACAACATAAAAACTAAGCAATAATATTTGAATACAAATTTCCATTGCCAAATTTGAAATCGTCATCGGATAATTCCAACGAGAAATTACAAACAGCAACCATGTCAAAGACCCCAGTGCAATTATTCCGTAATAAATACTCATAATAAGAGGAAATTTAATTTTAAATCCATATCTTATAATTCCGTGATATGAATAAATAATCCCCAATACAACAAATAATTTTATCATCGGAATCAATTGAAAAACACTCGTTCCAATCAGAGATGTCTGCGGTATTGCCGAAAATAAAACAATATAAATAGAATACAATATAGAAAAAACTGCAAAATAATAATTTATCTTGCGAGCCGTTTTTGCCAATAAAAAAATATGATATGAGAATAACGGAACCGAAAGTCCCATTAAAAATATAATTATTAAAGCTTCGTTTATTTCCATGTTTTTTCCTGATATTTTTTTCTCTTATCGGAAGTGCAATTTACTTGTTTAGAGGCAGATTGAATTATTTTAATAATTAAGATATAACCGCAACATGAAAATTAACTACCAATATATTATGTACATAATATTCGCAATCTGCTCTACCGTTCTAAACTTTTTAGTACAAAAGCTTTGCGAAATCATGTTTTATTCAATTAACAAGAGTTTTTTCTCTTTACAGATTTACAAAAGTATAGATATCGCAACGTTATTAAAACTTGCTACAGCTACAATAGCAGCCTTTATTTTTAAATATTCGGTAGACCGTTTTCTGGTATTTAAAAAGGAAAAACATGCAACTAAACAAAAAGAAATTACCGGTATCGGACTTTATACTTTATTCTCTGTATTTACTACTTTCCTGTTTTGGGGCGTTCAGTTATCGTTTAAGATTTATTTAAACCAAGAATATTTAGGTTTAATTTTAGGATTGGCAGCCGGCTATACGATAAAGTTCTTTCTTGATAAATATTTCGTATTTTCATCTTAAAATAAATCCCAAAAACTCACTTTAATTTAACCAAAAAGTTTATTTATAGTGAACTTTTATATATTCGAGCTTGTTAAAATAAATAAAATACTATATAAATAGGCATTTAAAGTAATTAATCACCCTACTGGAGTTAAATTATGGAAATTCGTTCTGATTTTTTGGGAAAAAGTCTTCTTACCTTAACGGAATATACACCGGATGAAATTGCCTACTTCATTGATTGGGCCATCGAATTGAAACGTTTAAAACGTGCCGGAATTCACAATTATTATTTAAAAGACAAAAATATTGCAATGATTTTTGAAAAAACTTCAACAAGAACACGTTGTGCTACCAGTGTAGCTTGTCTTGATGAAGGCGGTCATGCCGAATTTTTAGGTAAAGATGCAATCCAACTCGGAAAAAAAGAATCCGTAAAAGACACTGCCAGAGTTTTAGGAAGAATGTACGACGGTATTTTGTACCGCGGATACGAACAAAAAGCTGTTGAAATGTTAGCCGAATATTCCGGTATTCCGGTAATAAACGGCTTGACCGACGATTTCCACCCAACACAAGTTTTAGCCGATTTAATGACAGCTAAAGAATGTTTCGGTAAAATCCGAGGTTTAAAAATGGCTTATGTCGGTGACGGGCGTAATAATATGGCAAACAGTTTATTGTTAGGTTGTGTTCGCATGGGAATGGATTTTGCCATCGGTGCACCAAAAAATCTTTTCCCTACAGAGAATATTATAAAGAAAGCTGACGAAATGAAAGATAATGTTTCTATCGTTTTGACAGAAGACCCTTATGAAGCAGTAAAAGGAGCTGATATTATCTATACAGACGTATGGGTAAGTATGGGAGAAGAAAACCAGCCGGGCATAAAAGAACGTATTGAATCTTTGACTAAATATCAAGTTAATAAAAAACTCATGGAAGCAACCGGAAAAGATTCAGTATTCTTCCACTGTTTACCGGCATCACATGAAAACGGTATACATCACATGGAAGTAACCGAAGATGTTTTTGAATCAGCTAATTCGCTTGTTTTTGAAGAAGCAGAAAATAGAATGCATACAATAAAAGCTATGCTTACTTTATTAATAGGAGGCGGAAGAAAATAATATGAAAGCGTTATATATTTACAATCTTTATCCACGACTTTATAGAACTATAAAAGATTGGATTAATGCATTAGATCACATCCAAAAAATGGGATTTAACAGTATTTACATCAATCCGATTCATTATCCCGGTTATTCCGGAAGTCTTTATTCCGTCAAAGAATACTATCGTTTAAATGACATGATGTTCTCAAGTGAAGACGGTACACCTGAAGAACAAATAAAACTTTTCCTTTCTAAAGCGAAAGAAAAAGGTATCGATGTATTCATGGATTTGGTTATTAACCACACAGCTTTTGATTCACCTTTAACTAAAGAGCACAAAGATTGGTATATCCTGGAAAACGGAGACATCAAAAAACCTGGTGCATGGGAAAACGGAACTTTTGTTGAATGGGGAGATTTAGCACAATTTAATCTTGAAGGAAGCAGTGACCGTGATAATTTATGGAAATACCTTCAAGACATGTGTGAATACTTTATAGAAATGGGATTTTCCGGTTTCAGATGTGATGCAGCTTATCAAATTCCGAATGTTTTCTGGAGTTTTTTAATTTCCAATCTTAAAGCAAAACATTCAGAAATAGTTTTTCTTGCAGAAACACTCGGTTGTACTCCGGTACAAATCGAAGCTTTATCAAACTGTGGTTTTGATTACATTTTTAATTCTTCAAAATGGTGGAATTTTAATGACCCATGGTGTCTTGAACAATACGAAATGTCGAGAAAATTTTCTCCTTCCGTATCATTCCCTTCCGGACATGACACTGACAGATTATATATTGAATGTAATAAAAACATTAATCACTTTTTGCAAAGAATCTATTTTTCTGCTTTATTCTCTAAAGGTTTCATGATTACTACAGGAATAGAATACGCATTTACAAAACGCATAAATACAGTAAGTACAAATCCTAACGATTGGGAAAATACCGGAATGGATTTCTCCGAAAACATCCGCAGAGTTTTGGAAGTGAAAAAAGCATTCTTACCTTTGCATGAAGAAAGCCCGATAACTATTATAGATCAAAGTAATTGGCAAAACGTTTTCTGTTTCTGTAAAGATTGGAACTACCAAAAGGTTCTTATCGTATTAAACAAAAACGTTGATAGTACACAACATATTTATTTAGAAAATGTAGAAGCAATTCTCGAACGAGGAAATGTTAAAGATTATTCTCCGGAAGGAAGAATTGACGGCAACATAGTGAAGCTTGATATCGAATTAAAACCGGGTGAAATTAAGATTTTCGGTTCTGCCGACGATTACGGTAAAGCGTAAATAAACAAAAAAGACTGCCTGTAAAAAAACAGACAGTCTTTTTTTATTTTAAAAGTGCATACATTGCAATTCCTGCGGCAGTACACACATTTAACGAGTTTTTATACCCGGTCAAAGGAATATGAATAATCAAATCAGAAGCTTCAAGAATCTCTTGTCCTACACCGAATTCTTCGTTACCCAAAACTAAAACTCGCTTTTCTACATCAGGCAAACCTTTTACTTCATTAATATCAATCGAACCGTTACACTTTTCTATAGAAATAACAGTAAATCCTTTTGCCTTAAAAAAATTCACAGCTTCAATAGTAGTTTCAAAATAAACAGTTTCTATAGGCACATTCATCGATGCTCGTTTTACTTTTGCATTATCAAGCCCGGGAGTAATCCCACACAAAGCTACCATTTCTGCATTAAATGCTTCTGCCGAACGCAATATTCCGCCTACATTATACGGAGCTCGTATATTATCAAGTAAAATCACACCTTTTCCGCACCGATTGACTTCCTCATCAAAAAGCTGAGAATCAACATAATCATATTCTTCACCTATTTCTTGCAACAATTTCTGAGACAAAATCTGCCATTGTGTTTGATTTTGCGGAACTTCCAAACCGGCTTGCGGTGATAAACACGAGTTATACCAATGTAATAAATCTTCAACATAAGCCTTTTCTTCACGATTATAAAGAAACTCACGAACTGCAAAAGCAAGTTTCTTAGTTCTGTTTAACGGTGAAAGCGATAAAAACTTTTTTTCTGTAAATCCCATAAATCCCTCATTAACAATTTTGAGAAAAAAACAGGGCACTTCGGAATACCGAACCGCCCCATCTTTTATAAAAAATTATCAGCTTATCTTTTTGCCGGTAAGTTTTTTAATGTGCTTTTATATAAAATATCATGATTACCGATTTTAACACCAAATTCTTTTTCATAAGCACAAACAAAACTCTGCCATGCTCCGGCCATTGCCCCCCAAACACCGCAACAGAAATTTGAGTTTCCTGACAAGAATAAATTATCCAACATTACAGGAGTCATTCTGTTGAGCAAGAAATTTTCCGGAACCGGAGCTAAACCGCTTAACGGATATTTTGAACCGTAAGGATTATAAGATGCCGGACTCATAGTCATCAAATGTTTCAACGGCGGATATTTAACAAACAACGGCTCTACATCTTGTAATGTCTTAATAAATTTCTGAGCCATTTTTTCTTTTTCTTCTGTATACTTCTGAAGATTTGTATCACGCAATTTTACCCATTCGTCTATTTTAGCTTGGTCTTTTTCCGTAATTACCATAGTAAGAACATAATATTTATCATTTATCAGTTCATTAGGAACCCAAACCGGTAATTTCCAATTATCAATTTCATTATTTTCCGGTAATTTATAAATATGATATGCAGTATTTAAAAGCTCCGGTTTTTCCTCGATTGCTTTTTTATCAATGAGGAAATAAGAATAATAATCAGAATTAGGCGGCGGCAATTTTTCAATCTTCTTCAATCTTTTCTTAATAGCAGGAATATACGCTCCGTCTTCAATCAACGGTGCTATAACGTCTTGAGCTGTTGCTATAACCACACTGTCTGCCGTAATACTTTCATTTCCGACAATCACGCCGGTAGCTTTTTTTCCTTGGAAAGTAATTTTTTTAACACGTGTTTGCAATTCTAACTTTCCGCCCAATTCTTTAAAACGTTCTGCTAAATTATCACTTAATGTTTGGAATGTATCACCGTCAGTCGGTTGTAATGACGTATTTTGCAAGAAACTCTGAATCATTGAAAGTTCCGCTGCAGAACTTACCAAATCCGCCTCAACACCTAAAAACGCTTCGGCTGCACAAAGAATTTCACGAATTGTCTGAGTCTTGATACCTATTTTATCTATAGTTTTTAAATAAGTTCCATCAGTTAAAATTCTGATAATCGTACTCGGTGTACGACAAAGCATTCCGATTGCTTCTATTGGATTAGGAAATAAATGACATTTATCCATCAAGCTATTATAAAACTTTTTCATCATTGAAAAGAATTTCATAACATTAGCTTTTTCCTTAGGTGAAGAAGCAAGGTTTGCCAAAGATTCCGGATCTTTTCCACGCAAAACAAAAGGTTCTTCATTTAAAGGATAATATTCAAATAAATTATCTATAACTTTCCATTTAAGATTTTTTACTCCCATATAATCAAGCAAATTCGCCAAAGGATCGCCGGGCTGGAAATCACTCGTGATTAAAGGAATATTTACCGTGTAAGTAATTTTTTCATTTTGGTAAGTTGTATGTTTTTGAAATGCAGTACAGAAACCTCCCGGGATTCTGTTTCCGTCATAAATCACAACTTCATCGTCCGGACGAGCCATTTTGTGTAAAATTCCGTGAATTAAACCACCAAGTCCCGCACCTATTATAATTTTCTTGTACATAATCTTCTCCGTTATTTTTTGTTTTCATACAAATAAAATAGTTAAATTATTTTTCCGTGATTTTTTTTATTTAGTTGAAAGGCTTGCTAAAAAACAAGATAATGTAACACAAAACAAATTATGAGAAAAGTTTTTATTGATTCAATTTTGTAGAATTCTCAAAATATTTTTTGTGTTTCCACAATTTTGCATTAATAAAACTTTATTGAAATCCGATAGTATTTAAAGACAAAACATCGGTTTATGCCGAAATTTATAACAAGAGTGGTTTTTTATGGCAAAAAACGTGAAAGAAAAAATAAAGAACAAATTAGACAAAGGAATAAAAAAGATTTCCGGGTTATCACACGCAGAACAAAACGCAGATTCTGCTATGAATAGCGAAAACAAGAAATTAAATATTTTCGCAATTACAACAACATGGCTTACAATGGTTATGGGGGAAATATTTTTTGTTATTTCACAAATCACACAGCAACGACAATTTGAAGATTTTAAAACGCAAATAATTGTTTTTACCATCGGATTTTCAATATTAAATCTAATCCCGACAATAATTTTCTTTTTCTTCAAAAAAATACACGGTAGCTTAAAATATATTATCCCGTTGACTTTCAGTACAATAGTTCCGCTATATTCATATGTATGTCTGGGATACAATCACCAAGTATGGATGCTAGGACTTATAGGTATCATTTTCTCAATTCTTTTTATGAGCAAAAGAGTATTTATCATTACAGCAACATTTGTAATGCTTGCCGACTTTGTTTTCTTTTTTACCGTACTGCACATGGACTTCGGCGGTCAAGAATATATCGATACTCTTTTTAATATGCGTGGTGAAGTCGGTATGCGTTTAGCTTGCTATATAATAGCAATTGTTCTTGGTTTACGTATTATAAACTACATTAAACTTTTATTCTTATCTGCTACAGCCAATGAAAAAAAGACAGCAGAACAAAACAAGAGAATGGAAGAAATAGTTACCGGAATAAAAGATTTATCAGAAAACCTTAAAAAATTAAGTAGTAATAACTCTGATTATGCAGAAAAGCTAAGTGAAGCTTCAGAATCCCAAGCTTCCGGAATCGAAGAAATTGCTTCTTCTACCGAAGAATTAATGTCAAGTATCGAAGAAATTGCAAAAAATACGACTTTGGTTTACGGAGAAATCGAAAAAGTATCAATCGATTCTGAGAAAGGAACTACATCACTAAACTCAAGTTCTTCCGAAATGCACGACTTAGTATTATTCAGTCAGAAAATGATTGAAAGTATCGACGCTATCAATGAAATTGCAGAAAACACAAACTTACTTGCATTAAATGCCGCAATCGAAGCTGCACGTGCAGGAGATGCCGGAAAAGGTTTTGCTGTCGTTGCAACAGAAATTCGAAAACTTGCAGAAAAATCAACTCGTGCGGCTTCTGAAGTTGGTGATTTGTTACGAGAATCAAAAATCAAAATCACTAAAACTTCTGATTTCAACAAAGCCGTTGCCGAAACATATAAAGACGTATCTTTAAGATTGGAAGAAATTACAAAAGTATTCCAACAAATATCTTTTGCAATTCAAGAGCTAGACAAAGGTGGTCGAGAAATTTCCAAATCATTGGAACTTATCAGCCAAACATCTAACGAAAACTTTGATATGTCAAAAGAAATTGCCTCTACTACAAAAGAATTTGACGGAGAAATTCGCCATCTGACACAGTTAGTAGGTAACTAATTCAACCGAATTCATCTGCCGGACAATCACAGCTCCTTTAATAAAGAAAGTTGATTGTCCGGTTTTTTTATATTTCAGCCGATGAAATAAAAAAAATAAAAAAAATAAAACTTTTTTGTTGACAAATACGCCAAAAAATGGTTTTAATACACGTGTACTAAGCAATTGACCTGCTAGCTCAGCTGGTAGAGCAACGCCCTTTTAAGGCGTGGGTCAAAGGTTCGAATCCTTTGCAGGTCATTCTTTAAAATGTCGAATTCGTCTAACGGT
>JBGUUT010000084.1:0-4781 GCA_045133795.1 Spirochaetota bacterium | reverse complement strand
GTTTCTGAATATGAGTAATCGGCATTCATTGCTTTTGTGTATTGAATGTAGATATAACCGGATTTTTCGTCTGTTTTGTAAACTTTTACATTATTGCCGGTGTAATAACCGTTTGTGAAAGAATCTTTTGTGATTGTATAACTTTCAGTCCATTGTCCGTTAAATTCCCATGTTCCGATTAGATTGTCGGGAACATCGATAAATACTGACGGTTCGTTCTCTGTGTCTGTAACGTCCTCTTTTTCTGACGATTCGTTTTTTGTGTCTGTAACGTCCTCTTCTTGGGCAACGTCACAAGATACAGCAAAAAACATTGCAAGTATCATTAAAAATGCAAGTAACGAAGATTTTTTTAAATGTTTCATTGAAATTTTCCTTTCGACTCGTGAAAGGCAGATGTTTCTTTTTTTACACAGTTGTAACCTTTTGCCCTGCAAATAAAAAAGACAGACTGTGTAATTTTTTCAGAGGGAAAAAAGAAAGAGTTTTCCCAACCAAGAACCTGCTCTCGAAGTCTTGATAATATTTACCCGCTCAAGCGGATAGTTTTACCAAAGTCTCCTGACTTTCAGGCTGTTAGGAAATACCTTCTCGGCGTATTGCCAATGGTTAAAAAATTTCTTCTTCCTGATTACAGTTACGGGCTAGTACAGGATTTACACCTGTTTCCTTTGAAATAAAACGAGTGACAGATAATATTTATTTTTAGTTAAGTCAATTTATTTGTAAGAAAAAGTGTAAATCCTGTTGTCGAATATTCAGTCGTTTTAGAGGGCGGAGTTTATTCTTTTACAAACTCGCCGTAATAAGTGAAATATTTTTCTGCATCAAAATGAGCTTTTGCAGCTTCGAGAGAATTTTGACAGTCCATTTCATATTCCGGATATGCTGTACAAGCGTTAGAAAGGCTTAAAGTCGTATCTGTCATATTTTTATATGCTACGGCGTACCATTTTCCTACCGGGTCAGAGTTACTCCACCAACCGTTATTTTTTGTGATTTGCATATAAAAGATTCCGCTTTTGTCGTCTTTTTTGTCTGCAACGAGATTATTTGCTTCAAAACCGTAACCGTTACTGTCACAAATAAAAGTTGTTTCCGTGATTTTGTAAATCTCGTTGTAAGTATTTTTCCATGTCCCGACATAATCCGGCAAGGCTGAATCAGCGTTGTTTTCTTCTACTGCGGTATCACATGATACGAAAACAAGCAAAAGGGCGATAATTGTCAAAATATTTAATACGTGTAATTTCTTCATATTTTTAAGTTCCTTATTTTTTTCATCAAAATACACAAATAAAGAAAGAAAATCCAGTATTGACAAAAAGTTATTAAAAGTGTTTATCTGCTTTGATTTTCTTGAAGTGGTTTTGAGAAAATACGATTTTCGCGAAATTACGCCTCGCCTGAGGTTGTGATTTCAAATGGGGAAGCCCGTGAGAGCCGGGCACAGTTGCGCTACGGTAACGTCCAGCACTTTTTATGTGTATGGCGGAGTCCGAATGCCATGAAAATCGTCAAATTTTTGTCGCATAAGCAAAAAGGAGAAACACATGACAAATCTTTTATTCACATCAAACTATTCATTTTACTTTTTTAAAAACAATCGAATTCCTTAGTTTTTCTCGATTCTAAGAATTTTAATTTTTATTACAGACAAAATTATTTCGCAGATTTTAGAAAGATTAGAGGGAAGCTATGACAGAAAAAATAATTGTTCCTAATTTGCCTTTTGTGTCAGATTTAATGGCAAATTTTATAAGAAAAAATGATTTAGAAATTTTAAAAAATGACTTTACGACTGAAGATAAACGTTTTGAAAGATTGAAAATTATCGATGACAAGCAATTAAAACAGGTTATTTCAAATGGAAAAGATGTCGCAATTTATTCAAATTCAGAAAATTCATTAAGCGATATTTTGAAAATATTTGCAGGAAGTGAGCTGGCGGACAAAGTGAATTTATTTAAAGATAAATATTTGTTCAGACAAAAATTGCAATCAATTTATCCGGATTTTTATTATCAAAAGATTTCGGCGAATAATCTCAGAGATTTACTTTCGCAGGAATTACCTTATCCGCTTGTACTAAAACCTCAATGCGGTTTTTTGAGTATGGGAGTTTATCCGCTTTATTCGTTAGAGGATTTGGAAAATGCAATAAATAAAATTGAAAGTGAAAATAAGTCTCGCAAGATTTTGTTTCCGGAAGAGGTTGTAAATTTTGATAATTTCTTACTGGAACAAATGATTGACGGCGAGGAATATGCCGTTGATGCGTATTTTGACAGTACGGGAAAGCCTGTAGTTTTGAATATTTTTTATCATCCTTTTGTTGATTCACAAGATGTCAGTGACAGAATTTATGTTACGTCATCGGCGTTGATTAAGGCTAATTTGGAAAAAATTACGTTGTTTCTTGAAAAAATTGCAAAGCTTGTAGATTTGAAAAACTTTCCGTTTCATATAGAACTGCGGAAAAACGGAGAAAACTTTATTCCGATAGAATGCAATCCTTTGCGATTTGCCGGCTGGTGTATGACGGATTTGGCGTATTATGCGTACGGAATAAGCAGTTATGATTATTTTTTCAATGGTAAAAAGCCGGATTGGGAAAAGATTTTAAATGAAAAGGACAATAGTTTTTATTACTTTTCTATTGCCGAAGTACCGCAGAATATCTGCCGGGAAAATATAGAAGCCTTTGATTACTCAAATTTCAGCAAGGAATTTTCGGAGTGTTACAGAATATATCCGATTGATTTCAGACACAATCCGGTATTTGCAATCTTGTTCGGACGATGTCAGACTTTTGATGAAGTACAAGAAATTCTTTGTCGTGATTTAACACCTTTTATAATTACAAAAAAATAGAGGCGGTGAAAATTGTGAGAGATTATTTAGAACCGATTTATCTGGAAGAGGGGAAGTTTTATGTAAATAAAAATCTTGAATTACCCGCAGTAGCCACAGTGTTGGGACCGGTGAGTTTTTTATTTTCCTGTTCATTGTCAGAATTGAAAAAAAATAATCAGGCGAAAGTTTCTCTTCCCGGAATGTTTCATGTAATTCAGATATATTTTTCCATTCTTGAAAATAAAACAGAAGATGACGGCAAAATATTTAAGCTTGATTATATGCAAGATGTGATTGAAAAGTATGCCGAGGCGTTGAGCTGGATGAAAGAATCGTCCGGTTTAGATGAAATTATAATTTGTGAGAAGTTGTCGAACCGTACGTTTTTTAATGATGTTGTAATGAAATGTTTTAAGGATTTATCGGATGGTTACAACAGTGAAATTGTATTTCGAAACGAGGAATTAATTCAGGTCAAATTTTTTATTAATTCATGCAAAGACATTGCGGTATAAGAAAGGAGTAAAATGTGGAATATTGGAAGAAGGAAAGTGAAACCGATTCATCTAAATCAAAATTGGAAGCTCAGAAATTGGCATGGGCTCCCTTTGCGTTTCAGGCAGCCAGAATTTTGCGAGATTCCGGAATCTTAGCAGAGGCGGAAAAAGGCGGGGAAACAGGAAAGACACTTGAAGAGTTGGAAAAAAGTACAGGCGAGTATTTTTTACAGACTGATAATTTGCAGACATCAGCCGGACAAAATATTCATTATGCGACTTATGTTTTAGTTGACGCAGGGATAAGTGCCGGATTGTTGGATGAAAAAGACGGTAAATATTTTCTTACATTGACTGGATATTTTATTTTGCACGACAAGATTACACGTGTAAATATGGATTTTACGCATGATGTTTGTTATGAGGGGCTTTTTTACCTTGATGAAGCATTAAAATCTATGAAGCCGTCAGGATTGCATAAGGCTTTCGGAGATTGGGAAACTGTTTATGCTGCACTTGCAGAATTGCCGCAGGATGTAAGAAAAAGTTGGTTTGCATTTGACCATTATTTTTCGGACAGTTCTTTTCCTAAGGCTTTACCGATTGTTTTTGCTGATAAGCCTAAAAAGTTGTTGGATATCGGCGGAAATACAGGTAAATGGGCATTGAAATGCGTAAGTTATGATAAAGACGTAGAGGTTACAATTGCTGATTTACCGGGACAATTAAATGATGCACGCAAAAATATTGAACAGACAGATTTTGCAGAACGTGTAAAATATCAAGAGGTAAACTTGCTCAATCACGAAGTTCCTTTTTCCGGAAAGTTTGATGCGGTTTGGATGAGCCAGTTTCTGGATTGTTTCGGACCGACAGATATAATGTCGATTGTCGCACGTGCGAAAAATGCACTGAATGAAAACGGGACAATGTATATAATGGAAACATTTGTAGATTTGCAAAAATATGAAATCTCAAAATATTGCCTTGATATGACATCATTATATTTTACGGCTATAGCTAACGGAAAAAGCAGAATGTACCACTCTAAAGATATGATTGAACTTGTAGAAGCTGCCGGGATGGAGGTTTACGAAGTTGTGGAAAGAGTAGGGCTTTTTCATTCGATTTTGAAGTGTAAGGTAAAGTAGGAGCTTTACGGCGAAATTTTATAAAACCTACTTAGGTTTTAATCTGTTCTGCCGTGTAAACCGGCATTAAAATGCAACTTTAGTTCAAAGTTGGTAAAAGTTAGAGGGTATTCTCTTTTTTGCGGATAAAAAGAGAATACCCTCTATAACTCCCAAGAGAAAAGAACGCTTGTTTTTAGGTTTAAAGACGATTCGCCGGGTAAACCGGCACCGAAGATTTAACTTTGGTTCAAAGTTTGGAAAAAGTTAGGTTTTAAGGAAATAGCTTATTATCGAT
>JBGUUT010000083.1:0-22316 GCA_045133795.1 Spirochaetota bacterium | reverse complement strand
TATCAGTACTACAGACCCTACGGCTTTTGCTAGAGGCTGTTTCTCAGAAGAAAAACTCATCATCGTAGACGAAAACGGCAACGAGATAACAGAATAATTTAATTGCGGAGGTAAAATATGAAACGAATAATCTTATGTTTATTAGCATTGCTATTCATTTTTATCTCCTGCGACAGCAATCCGTGTGTTATTAGTATTTACAGTTTAGAAGAGAAAAAAGGATTTGAGTTCCCACAAATTTATTGGATAAAATTTTATCCGTCAAAGGTAAAAGTCGGTGATACAGTGTTGGTAATGTATGAAAAAGAAATAAAATCTAATAATTTGAATTATAAAAAAGATTTTGAAATCACTGATAGCGGTAAGATTAAATATATAGGAACAAATATATCTCCATATTCTTCCGTATTTTCTTTAGATGAAAATTCCCGTTTTTTAGATAACGTTCTTTATATTTGTCCGCAAAAACAATTTGATAAAATATCTGCAATAGAAATTAATAGTTTTGTTTCTATTTCAAATAGTTCTGCAACATCTTCGAATAATGAAATTGTAATGCTGGAATTCAGAATCCCGGATAATGCTCAAAGTGGCTATTTGCATGTAACCGGTGACTATTTCCATTTTAGAAATAGACTTTTCTCCGACGAAAAACTTATCATTGTTGACGAAAACGGCAACGAGACAACAGAATAATTTTTTATAGCAGTACAGACGTCGCTCGGCGTGACACTGTGCTGTTATTTATCAAAAGGAGCTAGATAATGAAAAAGAATATTTTTCTGTTTTTTGTTTTTATTTCTATTTTTACAATTTCCAGTTGTTGTGCAAATTGGACTCCGGGTGATTTTTGGAATATAAAAATTTCTCCGGCTACAGTAAAACGTGGTGAAGAAATTACTATTACTTATGATTATAGAGCTTCAGACGGAAAAGACTTTATTGAGTATTTATTTCTTGATGAAAACGGAAACTTGCAACTGCCGGAGAAAGAAAAAAAAGAATTTGAACAATGGCGTGAAACGCCCAAAGAAAATTATAATGATTTTGTTGTTTTTAATACAAAAATTCGTGATGGTGCAAAAAAATACAAAACAAATCATGCAGAAAATTGCACAAGCATAGATTATGAATGCGGCGGAGAAAAAATATCAATAGACTATGATGTTGAAGATTATGAGCTTAGCAATGTTTTTCCTGCAAAATATATTTCATTTGAAACAGGAAAAATTATTTGTACAGTTCCGGATAATGCTGTTTCAGGTGTAATATTCTTGTCTAATGATTTTATATCAGGTGGTGTTTTCTCAGAAGAAAAACTCATCATCGTTGATGAAAACGGCAACGAGATAACAGAGTAATTTTTTTATGACAGCACAGACGTTGCTCGGCGTGACACTGTGGTGCAATACACTAACAAGGGACTTAAGTCCCTTGTTAGTTAGGAAAACAAAAGGAGCTTATTATGAAGCGAATACTATTTTTTAGTTTTATCTCTTTATTCCTTATTGGTTGTTGTGCAAATTGGACTCCCCCGGAATTTTGGAATGTTAAGATTTCTCCGGCTAAGGTAAAACGTGGTGAAGAAATTACTATTACTTACGATATACGTTCTACAGAAAAAGAATATATAGAAAGTCTTTTTGTAGATGAGTATGGAAATTTATTAATGTCTGAAGAATTCATGAAAAATCATGAAAATTATGATTTTCAAGACAATTACAATGATTTCGTGCGTTTCAATACCCAATTTTCAGACAATGCTAAAGAATATAAAACAAATGTTGCTGAAAATTGTACAAGCATGGATTATGAATGCGGAAAAGAAAAGATAACTGTGTCTTATATTAGTGAAGATTATAAATTATCTAATGTTTATCCTGCAAAATATATTTTATTTGAAGTAGGAAAAATTATTTGTACAGTTCCGGATAATGCGGTTTCAAGTGTAATATCATTGTATGGTGCAAATGCTCTTCCGGGTTTCTCCGACGAAAAGCTCATCATCGTCGACGAAAACGGCAACGAGATAACAGAGTAATTTACTAATGACAGTACAGACGTTGCCCGGCGTGACACAGTGCTGTTATTTATATGAACAAAAGGAGCTTATTATGAAGCGAATACTATTTTTTAGTTTTATCTCTTTATTCCTTATCGGTTGTTGTGAAAGCAATGATACTACACTGGGCGGAGAAGTACCGCCTAATGTATATAATGTTAAAGTTTCTCCGACTTCAACACAGCGAGGCGAGGAATTGACCGTTACTTTTAATGTGCATTATTATGAGATATACAACGAACATTTAAAAACTGTTGAAGTTATTGACGGTCAACTAACTGATGTCAGTATTCCGGAAGATTCAGAGAAATCAAGTTATCGTAATATGAATAACCTTGTGAATTTTAATATAGAATTTGAAGAAAATGCAAAATCGCAAACTAAAACAGAAAACGGTAAAACCGCAGTTTTTTATGATACCGGAGCATATAATATCATCAATGCTGTAAATCCGAACAAATACACTTATTTCAAGTGGGATTCAGAAACAGGAAACGGCGAAGTGCGTTGTATTGTTCCGGAAAAAGCAATCAGCGGTGTGATTAAATTGGAAGGATTGGGAATTAGTAACTGCGGTTTCTCTGACAAACTACTCATCATCGTCGACAAAAACGGCAACGAGATAACAGAGTAATTTTTAATGACAGCACGCGTGACACTGTGCTGTTGGTTTATATGAACAAAAGGAGTTTATTATGAAACGAATGCTATCTTTATTTATTTTTCTTCTTTTAATAAGTTGTTATCCCACTGAACCTAGAATGATTGATGATTTTTATGAAGTAGAAGAATCTTCTGCAGCTGTAGGCGATACAGTAACAGTTGTGTATAACGGCAGTGATTGCGGAACAACTTTTGATGGATATTCAAGTTCTTTTTGGGCTGAGTTTCGAGGATTAAGAGCAAGTCGATATTGGGAATATTACGATGAGACTGACATGTTTATTTCTACTTCGGATATCGGAGATGTTACTTGTCATTTTGAAGTTCCGCCAAAAGTGATTTCATCAAGCAGTCTTTTCGGAAAAAAATTACTTATAGAATATCCGGAAGTTTTAGAATTAGTGAAAAATGGTAACAAGGTTACTGTGACATCGGAAAAAGCTTTTTTTAATATTGATGTGTTCAGTAAAGAAAAAGCAAAATTGTTGCTGGATGACGGTTATCCGCTTATTTGGCTAAGCGGAGATTCTCCGGATACAAGAATTCGAAATGAAGAAAAAATGTCACCGCTAAAAAACAGCAGTTTTTATGATTTGGAAACTATTACGCCTTATAAAGTAACTTTTACCATTCCTGAATGGGCAAAAAGCGGTAAAATCCATATTTTGAATGAAAACGGATATTTAATTTCTGAATACGATACAACACCATTAGCCGACGTAAAAATTGAAGCAATCGATTTTGAACAAATATTGTCTGTAATAAATGAAGAAGATAAAACTTTTATCCAAAGTAACTATCATGAAAAAGATGGGAATTATTGCCTAAATGAAAACGTTCCGACCGGTGAAGAACTTGGAGACAACAGAAATGAAGCATATAAGAACATCAAGCGTATTTTACGTCAATCCGGTTATTACGATACTCACGTTCTCAATATAGAACCGGATCCGCTTGACGAAAATGCATTCTTTTCATCAAAAGAAGAATTGATAACAGAATAATTTAACGGCGGAGTTTGTTTTACCACAAGCTCCGCTTTTTTATAGCAACGAGAACAAACGAAGTTTTTACGCAGGAAAAACAAGCGAATGCAAACATAGCGGAAGAAAAAAACACACTGAGAAAACGTTTTTTTTCATTTGTAAACTTTAATTGACTGAAAAAATTAAATATGATACCTAGAATAGCAAATGGCCTTGTAGCTCAGTGGATAGAGTAGAAGTTTCCTAAACTTTTGGTCGGACGTTCAATTCGTCTCAGGGTCAAAAAAAGCCTTATGATTTTTTCATAAGGTTTTTTATTTTATGCGGAGCATTTTTATGAATATTTTTGATTTTATAAACTCAAAAGATATAAAAGAGCATTTAAAAAATATTAATTATCAATTCAATTCTCTTGAAGCTGCGTGGCTTATATATCAATGCAATAAAATTACGATAAAAGAAAAACATGAAGCGTGGAATGAATTAATTAAGACAATGCCTGATTGTAAAATCGAAAAAAGATTCAATACGTTACCGCAAGAAAGTCTTCATAATTTTTTAAAAGAATATATTTCCGTTGAAGAAAGTTTGATAAATGATTTTTTAACTCTTTCTGAAGATTGTGTTTATACTCTTGAATGGAATGAGGAAGACTCATGGTTTCCGGAAGATATAATCTTTAAAACATTTGAAGCAGCTCAAAATCATTTCTTAAAAAAATATGATAATTTTGAAGAAAAATATATCTACAGAATTGCAAAGCGAAAACTTGAAAGTGAAAAATATGAGCTTGTTTATTTTGATATAAACAATCAACCTTATGCTTGTGATGTTTATGAGTGTGCGGATAATATTTCAGATATTTTCTACGGCGTGTTTGAAGGGCTGTGGTTTGATTTTCCTACACCATTTAAAAAAGGTGACATTCTTTGTGAATATGACAAAAGCGGAAATGAAACTGACGGTTTTTGCAGAGGGCCGTTTGTAATGATAGGCATTACAAATAAAAACGCTAACGACAGAATAAGAAAAAACGGTGACATATCTGATATGAATGCGTGGGGATATTTTCAAAATGAAGACGCAACGGTATATTATGAAGTTATGTTTAGCTATATGAATCTTGAATATTATCGAGGCGAACTTTCAGGTAAACGCCGAATTTTGAAGGCATTCAGCAGTTTTATAAAAGAAGAAATAACCGAAGCTCTTTTATGTAACGCATATCATTATTTTATAAATGAAGAAAATACAAAAAACTTACTTCCTCAAGGATATACCGAAGAAGGAATGAAATTAGCCGGTTTTGAATAAAACGAAGGTTCTTTGAAATCGCAGTGTCTCAACTTTTATTTTAAATGTTTATTCTTTTGATAGATGTCATATTGTCTTTATCATTTACGGGAAATACTTCGATTGTAAATTTATCGGTAGGCAAATTAATTTCTATTTCAGGCAAAGACGGTGCGTAAAGCCAACATCCGCCGACTTGCAATGAATCCAAAATATTCAAATATGTTTGCATAAACTTTTCTTCCGTGCCGTCTTTTCGGCATAAGGCAGCTCTGAAATGCGACGAAAAAGATAAATTGCAAATTATAGTTTTCCAGCGTTGTACTCCGTAATTAAACTCAAACCAGTCAGATTTACGCAAATATTTTCGATTTTCTTGCATTCTGTCAAATCCGTAGGCCGCAGCTGCGAGTTTTCTAAGATACTTGACTAAAAAAGCGTGTTTTCCGCACCCGATATCCAGCAATGGCGAAAGTTCATCTATAGTACGATTTTGTAAATTAAAAAGTTTTAGTTGAAACAATGCAGAGTATTCGTCACATACAACGGCGGTTAAACGCTCCGGTGATTTTTCACAGACAGCACGATAAAACGGATTTGTCCGTTCTAAAAAAAGTCGCAATCGTCGATAATGGCGTTTTTCGATTTTTAGAATAGTTTTATTTGCCGTTTCATGTGTCATGGAAGTTAATTCTTCAAGTTCATCAAAAAGGCGAGTGTAGATTTTACGCAAGATTTTTCGAGAGCCGGCAGAAAATTCAAGGTATTGATTAGCAGCAAATTGTTGTCGCAAAAAATGTTCAGCACAAAATAAAATTGCTTGTCTCTTTCTCGCACCGGAAATGTTTGCAGTCAACAGGGCTTCACGCAATTCCGGGATAAAATGAATACGCTTGTTGTGAAAATAATTGATTAAATGTTCAGCCTCGAATTGTTTTTCCCAAAGTTTTATCATGATTAATCTTTTTTACGGCTTGATACGGAATTCCATTGTGAAAAGTCTACCGATACACGGGAATTCGGAGGTAAAGAAGATATAATCCAGCAGTTTCCACCGATGGTTGAGCCGGCTCCGATAACAGTGTCACCGCCGAGAATCGTAGCTCCGGCGTAAATTGTAACATTGTCTTCGATTTTAGGATGTCGCTTTTTACCTTTTATGATTGAGCCTTGTTCATCACGAGGAAAACTTAATGCTCCTAGTGTTACACCTTGATAAAGTTTTACGTTGTTACCGATTTCACAGGTTTCTCCGATTACTACGCCGGTACCGTGGTCGATAAAGAAATTTTCTCCGATTGTCGCACCGGGATGAATATCGATTCCGGTTCTCATGTGAGAATATTCGGACATCATTCTTGGGATATAGCGAACTCCGGCTTTGTATAAAATGTGTGCTACTCGGTGAACCGTTACGGCAAAAATTGACGGATAACTTAAAATGACTTCGCTGTAATCCTGTGCTGCGGGGTCGCCGGCGAATGCGGCAAGTACATCTTTTGCAACCATTTCACGGATATTTTCCAACTTGTTAATTAACATCATCGTTAGTTCTACAGCTTTGTCGTCATTTTTATTCATACATTGGTCGGAACATTGTTCGCAACATTTATTTGTAAATTGCTGTCCTAAGATTATCGTTTTTCGAATCTCTACGGTAAGTTTTTCATAAATAGAATTGATTTTGCTGTTTATAAAGTTTTTCAGGTTTAAATCGTTAATTTCTTTTGTTGTATAGTAGCCCGGAAAAATTATATCAAGAATATCCCAAAGAATTGAGATTATCATTTCACTGGATGGCAGCGGATATTTATTGATGTGGTCAGTTAAAGGATTGCCCGGTTTTGTATCAACCAGTTTATCCAATACAATATCCATTTCTTTTCGAATACCTTTATAATCCATATATTTCTCCAAATTACCGTAATCAAGTCCAACTTATAACACCAAAAAATATAGTTTTCAATAGATTTTAATAATGGTAGTTTACTGAAACTTGAGAAAGCTACGCAAATCATGTAATATGCGGCACAAAAGGATTTTTATAATGAAAAGTTTTAAATTATTATTGGTATTTTCAGTTTCGTTATTGACGGGATTTAGTTTGTTATATTTTCTTAACAGTGAAAACGGAAAGGCGAATGTTTCGGAAAAGAATATAGAGATAAAAGATGTTCTCCCTGTTACGACTAATCAATCAAGTTTGACAAGTGATGAGCTTAAAACAATCGAATTGTATGAAAAAGCAAGTCCTGCCGTAGTTTATATAACTTCTTATAAAACAGAATATGTAAGTTATTTTTTTGATGTTTATCCGCAAACAAGTGAGGGACAAGGTTCCGGAGTAATAATTGACTCAAAAAACGGTTATATAGTCACAAATTATCATGTTGTTGGAAATGCAGACCGTCTTACTGTAACTCTCAATCAAGAAGAAGCGGATTGGGAAGCAACTATTGTCGGTGTCGACCCGGAAAATGACCTTGCCGTAATCAAAATAAAAGACCCTCCGGCGACTTTGACAGCTATAAAAATGGGAACATCCGAAAATTTAAGAATCGGACAGTCTGTTTATGCAATCGGAAATCCGTTTGGATTTGATCACACTTTGACTTCCGGAATAATTTCAGCATTAAACAGAAATATAAAAAGTTCTAACGGAGTTTTGATGGAAGGTACAATCCAAACGGATGCTTCTATCAATCCCGGAAATTCCGGCGGACCGTTGCTTGATTCATCCGGAAATCTTATCGGAATTAATACTATGATTGTCAGCCCGTCATCAGGAAGTGTCGGAATAGGTTTTGCAATTCCGGTTGACAAAGTAAAAGATGTAGTTCCGCAGCTTGTAGAGTTTGGTTATGTAAAACGTGGTTGGATAGATGCAACATTTTTGCCGGTAAACAGACGTTTGTCGCGTGCATTGAATTTGGGTACGGATACCGGACTGATGGTTATGCAAGTCGCTCAAAACGGAGAAGCTTATAAAGGCGGTTTGCGAGGCGGAAACCAAAAGGCAATGTACGGTAATCGTGTGGTAATGATTGGGGGAGAGGTAATTACGGCTATTAATGATGTCAAAATTACCGATTATAATTCGCTTGTTAATGTATTGAAAAATTCTAAAGTCGGCGAAATTGTGAAAGTTACTTATATGTACAAAAGAAGAAATTATGAAACGAATGTGAAATTGATTGATAAGCGACTTTTTACAGACAGATAATTTTTTAAGGAAAGAAAAAATAATGGAAAAATTTACTTCGTACTCGTGGATTGACAGTAACGAGGCGTTAAATAAATTGCTTGATGATTGGGAAAAGATTGGAGTTACATCTATAGCCGTAGATTTTGAAGGGGAGTTTAATCTTCATATTTACGGCGAACATTTGTGTCTTGTGCAGATTTTTGATGGGAATAATTTTTATTTGATAGATCCGTTTACTGTTTCTTCGGAAGGTCTGAAACGTCTTTTTGAAAATCCGAAGCTAGAAAAATTGTGGTTTGCTTGTTCGTCAGATGCAAATCTTTTGTGGAAAAAATATAAGATTAAACTTATCGGAGTTTATGATTTGGCGATAGAGCAAGAAATACTTGGCTTGTCCGGTAATTTAGTTGCTTTAGAAGCAATGTTTAACCTTAATAATCCGGAAAAAACTAACAAAAAGAAAAATCAAAAATCTAATTGGCTGATTCGTCCGCTTCCGCCGGAGCAAATAGAATACGCTCTTTCAGATGTTGCGTATCTTTTTGAAATCAGAAGAAATTTAGATGAGATTGCGATAGAAAAAGGTTTGATGAAAGCCGTAACGGCGGCGATGAAAAATGCTGTTACTATTAAAACGGAATATGTTCCGGGATATACAAAGTTACCGGGATATAAAAGAATGAAAAATGACCAGAAAATTCGGGTAAAGCATTTATTTTTAGCTCGTGAAAAGCTTGCGGAAGATTTAAATAAACCGCCGTTTCAAGTTTTGGATAAGCATGTTTTGACAGATTTGTCGGCAAAAAAAATGTTGACTCAGGGAATGTTGTATAATTTGATAAATAATAAAAATATTTCGATAAAAAAAAGATTGATTAATTTATTATTGAAAGCACAACAAGAGGCGAATGCTGAAATTGAGAGTAAAAATGAAAATTAGTTTTTTTGTATTAATGATTTTATTTTGTGTATTTTCATGTGAGCGAAAAGTAAAAGGCGATGCAGATGCAACCGATTTTGATGACCTAGTTTATACGGACAGTTTTTCACCTGCAAGTTTTGAAGCTCCGTTGTCACGTAAAATTATCAGAATGCAAGATGTTGATATCGGTTTTCTGATTGATTCTGATACAGGGAATCCGATTCGCCGAAGTTTGTATACGACTGTAGAAAACTTTTTTAAGGCTTTGGCAGGGAAGGGAGATTTGGAAAGTTCTTTTGTTTTGTCTACGTACAATTCTTTTTATTTAAGATACGGTAATCCGAAATTATCAAAACGTTATCAATTACGTGTCGGTATTCCGGAGAATGAAAATACCAAAATGCTGTGGATTTCTTATAAATTAATTGTTCAAGGAAAAATTTATATAGGAAAATTACAGTTATCTAAAAATGAAGAAAGTTATATAATCAGTGATTTCGAATATCAAGGCTTAGATGATTTATTTTTAGTGAAAGATAAGGAGGAAAAAGAATGAAAAGATTTTTAAGCATTGTATTAATTTGTTTTGTAGCAATGTCGGGATTTGCGGAAAATAATTTGAAAGGGGCTTTTAAAAACTTGGGGCAGTCAATAAAAGGTGTTGTAAAGGAAACCGGAGATGTATTTAAAGATTTCTATGCTGAAATGAAACCTTTATTTGATAAGACGGTTAAAGATTTCAATAAAGAAGTAATGCCTTTAGTAAATAAAAAAGCTAAGGAATTAGAAAACGGTTTGAAGAAAGCAAAAAAAGAAGATTTACCGAAGATTCAGAAACAGTTGCAGTTAATGATTAATCGATTGAATGAAGTACTTACTGAAAATCCGGACAAAAAGACAAAAAAAGAAATTGATAAGAGTTTGAAAAAGCTTGATAAGTTGAATAAGCAAGTTTCAAAAGAAATAAAAGAGATTTAAATTATTATTAATATCAAAAGAAAACTCCTTTGATTGATTTCTAATCAGTCGGGGAGTTTTTTTTATGTCCTGTAGAAGAGCGATTAGAAAAAAAATAACACAGACAAAACCGTGAAGTAATGTCTGTGTTATTTTATTTTTTAAGAAACTATCAAAGATTGAAAGTTATTATTTATATAACTCAACCAATCTCTGTAAGTGTTCAAATCTTGCTTTTGCAGCTTCTTCGTTTTCTTTGAAAAGCTTTTCAGCTCTTTCTGGGAACTTACGAGTAAGTGCAGAATAACGAGTTTCATTAGCAAGGAATGTCTGGTAAGAACCGTCACCTTCTTTTGAAGTAAGAGTAAACGGATTTTTACCTTCTGCCTTAAGAGCAGGGTTGAAACTGAACAAGTTCCAGTAACCTGATTTAACAGCAGCTTTCATTTCGTCTTGGCAATGGTTCATTCCACCTTTAATACCGTGGATTTCACATGGAGCATAACCAATAATCAATGAAGGTCCGTTATAAGCTTCAGCTTCAGCAATTACTTTTACTGCTTGTGCAGGGTTTGCACCAAGAGCAATCTGAGCTACATAAACATAGCCATAGCTCATAGCGATTTCAGCAAGAGATTTCTTACCGATATCTTTACCAGAAGCAGCAAACTGACAGATTTCTCCGATATTAGAAGCTTTAGAAGCCTGTCCACCTGTATTTGAATACATTTCAGTATCGAATACCATAACGTTTACGTTTTCACCTGAAGCAAGAACGTGGTCAAGACCGCCGAATCCGATATCGTAAGCCCAACCGTCTCCACCCATAATCCATACAGATTTCTTAGACAAGTAAGCTTTCTTTTCAAGGATTTCTTTTACGCAGTCACAATCAACTTTTTCAAGTTCTGCAATAAGAGCTTTTGTAGGTTCAACGTTTCCTTTTGTAGAATCTTTAGTTTCAAGATATTTTGCAATAGCAGCTTTTAAAGAGTCAGAAGCTTTATCACCAGCAGCAATTTCTTCAAGTTTCTTGATTAAGCTGTCACGGATAAATTTCTGTCCCAAATGCATACCCAAACCGTGTTCTGCATTGTCTTCAAATAATGAGTTAGACCAAGCCGGACCTTTTTTACTGTCTTTGTTTACAGTATAAGGACAAGTAGCTGCAGGACCACCCCAGATAGAAGAACATCCGGTAGCATTAGAAATATACATTTGTTCACCGAATAACTGAGTGATCAAACGTGCATAAGAAGTTTCAGCACAACCGGCACATGAACCAGAGAACTCTAACAATGGTTGGTTATACTGAGAACCGATAGGAGTTGCATCAGTAAATGCAGGTTTGATTTCTTTTTTGCCGACATTAGCAACCAAGTAATCGAATACAGGTTGTTCAGCAGACTGAGTTTCTTGTGGTACCATTTTGATAGCACCTTTGCTTGCTGCAGGACATACAGTTACACATTCACCACATCCCATACAATCTAACGGAGAAACACTCATTACGTATTTCATTCCGGCAGCAACGGCATGTTTAGAATCTGCAAGTTTAATGTTTGCAGGTGCAGCTTTAACTTCAGCTTCGTCTAAGATAAACGGACGAATTGTAGCGTGAGAACATACAAATGCACAACTGTTACATTGAGCACAAGTAGCCGGATCCCAAACCGGAACCATAACTGCTGTTCCACGTTTTTCATAAGCAGAAGCACCGATTTCAAACTGTCCGTCTGCACAATCTTTAAATGCAGAAACAGGTAAACTGTCACCTTCCATAAGTGCGATAGGGTTCATTAAGTTTTCAACCATAGCTACAACTTTTGGATCTCCGGCAAGTTTAGCTTTAGGAGCATCATTAACTGCGTCTTTCCATGAAGCAGGAATTTCTACTTTATGCAAGATTTCAACACCGGCATCGATAGCGTTGTAGTTCATTTGAACAACATCGTCACCTTTTTTAGCATATGATTTCTTAGCTGCTTGTTTCATGTAATCGATTGCTTCATCGATAGGCATAACATCTGCAAGTTTGAAGAATGCTGATTGAAGAATAGTATTTGTACGTTTACCCATACCGATTTCAATAGCTTTATCAATAGCGTTGATTGTATAAACCTGAATGTTGTTATCAGCAATATATTTTTTAGATTCAGCAGGCATGTGTTTGTCTAATTCTTCATCTGTCCACTGGCAGTTAATCATAAAGATACCGTTAGGTTTAACATCCTGAACCATTTTGTATCCTTTGATAACATAAGAAGGGCTGTGACAAGCAACAAAGTCAGCCTGATTGATGTAATAAGGGCTTCTGATTGGTTTATCACCGAATCTAAGGTGAGAAATTGTAATACCACCAGTTTTTTTAGAGTCATATTGGAAATATGCTTGGATATATTTATCTGTGTGGTCACCGATGATTTTTGTAGAGTTTTTGTTTGCACCTACAGTACCGTCTCCACCTAATCCCCAGAATTTACATTCTTTTGTTCCGGCAGCAGCAGTAATAGGAGCCGGTTTGATTTCAGGCAAGCTTAAGTTTGTAACATCGTCTACAATTCCTAATGTAAAACGAGCTTTAGGAGCGTCTTTTTCAAGTTCTTTGTAAACAGCGAATACACTTGAAGGAGGAGTATCTTTAGAACCAAGACCGTAACGTCCGGCAACAAGAGTGATGTCGTTCATGCCGGCTTCACGCAATGTTGTAGCAACATCCAAGTAAAGTGGTTCACCGAGAGCTCCCGGTTCTTTTGTTCTGTCGATAACAGCAATTTTTTTAGCTGTAGCAGGAATAAGTTTTGTAAATGATTCTTTTACCCATGGTCTGTAAAGTCTAACTTTGATAAGTCCGACTTTTTCACCTTTTGCGTTTAAGTAATCGATAACTTCTTCGATTACATCACAAATAGAACCCATAGCAACAATTACACGGTCAGCATCAGCAGCTCCGTAGTAGTTGAATAAATCGTAGTTAGTTCCCAATTTAGCATTAACTTTAGCCATGTATTTTTCAACAATAGCAGGTAAAGCATCGTAAACAGTGTTACATGCTTCTCTGTGCTGGAAGAAAACGTCTCCGTTTTCGTGAGAACCACGCATTGCAGGGTGTTCTGGGTTAAGAGCGTGGTCACGGAAAGCTTTTACAGCGTCCATGTTACACATTTCTTTCAAATCTTCATAATCCCAGATTCTGATTTTTTGAATTTCGTGAGAAGTTCTGAATCCGTCAAAGAAGTTAATAAAAGGAACTTTTCCTTCAATAGAAGCAAGGTGAGCTACTGCAGAAAGATCCATAACTTCTTGTGTATTAGTTTCGGCAAGCATAGCAAAACCGGTTTGTCTACAAGCGTAAACATCAGAGTGGTCACCAAAAATGTTTAAAGACTGTGCTGCAACAGTTCTTGCAGATACATGGAAAACACATGGTAAAAGTTCTCCGGCGATTTTGTACATATTTGGAATCATCAAAAGAAGACCTTGTGATGCTGTGAATGTTGTAGTTAAAGCTCCGGCAGCAAGAGATCCGTGAACTGTACCTGCAGCACCAGCTTCAGATTCCATTTCAACAACTTTTGTCTCTGTGCCAAAAATGTTTTTTAGACCGTTTGCAGACCATTGGTCAACAAAGTCAGCCATTGGCGATGACGGTGTGATAGGGTAGATACCTGCAACTTCAGTAAAAGCATATGCTACGTGTGCTGCAGCCTGATTTCCATCCATCGACTGTTTTTTAAAGTTACTCATTATATTTACTCCTTATTTTAAAGTAATTTTAATTTTCCAAAAATCCTTTCGGAAAATATGATGCTTATCATACAACTTTTCGCAAGAACTAACAAATACAAAATGAATAAAAAAGCAGAAAAATGCACAAAAAATCACAAAAAATAATACTTTTAGTGCTTATTCTTATTTTCTGTAGCGATTTAATATTCCGCTGACATAAGAAAAAGTGTATCCGGACCGTTGCATTTCGCATAAAATTGTATCAATGTCTTTGAAAAGCCATTCATCTCGTTCAATTCCGTTGAATCCTGTCGAAAAAAGAACGGTTTGCGACGGTTTTAAATTTTGAAACAACCGAAGAATCAATTTTTCATTATTCATATAGAATTTTGAATTTACTTTGCGGTCATTTTTATCAATCCAATCCATACTGTCTAATTGATAGCTTACAAATTTGTATCCGCAATCCAGTCCGTATTGAACAATCGATGTGTTATAAATGAATAACGGAGAATGCCAATAAGGTGCGAAGTTTTTTCCGGTAACGGAAAAATAATTTTCTTCTGCACACGAAAGACCTTGTTGAATAAAGTTTTTATCGATTGTATATGTGGCTCCGGAAAAATTTATATTGCTGTCGAAAAGATTGCAAATTTCGGCGTCTTGAAGCGAAATTTCTTTAGTGAGGTTTGGAGAGTTGCGAATAAAATCTCCGTTTAAAAAGAAATTTGCTTTAATTTTATAGCGTTTTAATGCTTCTATTATTTCAAAAATACCTTCTGCGGATTGTAAACAATCGAATATTAATGCGATTTCGTATTTTTCCCCGGCTTTAAAATGTAGGTCGCCTTTAATTTCCGGTTGATAGAGAGTGTAATTTAACTTTCCTTCCTTAATAATGTCAATTTGTTTACCGCTTGAGGTCTCTTTAAAACATACAACATTGTGATAGAAACTCTTTTTTATTTCTCTTGTAAGTAAACGCCCTTTAGAATTTTGCGGTACTTCTATTATAGTTTCCGGATATGAGGAAAGTTGTGTCAGCATATATGTATTTTTATTTATTTCATAAATATTTTCTTTTGATGTGATTACAATCGGTGTTCCGGAATCGGAAAGCCCGCCGGCAGGAGCAGAACATAAAAACATAGGTTGTAAAGTATTGTCGTGGTTTCTTAACCATGCAATATCTTTTCCGAATAAGAGATGACCGGTTGTTATCGGCAGAATTTTTTTAATGTCTTTTTGAGTTATTTCCCACAAAGTTTCATTTGTATCAAGATTTAATGCAATTGCATTTTCTGATGTGGAAATTAACAAAGTTTCGTTATCTAATGTAAAGTCATTTATTTTTCCGTGATTGTTTGAGTAGGCGAGAAATTTTTTATCTTTGATTAGAAAAAGCTTTTTTTGAAATGTTCCGTTTTTTAATATTTTTAAAAGAACGGCTCCGTTTCCGTTTTGATTAATCTCTGCTTTTTCAACACGAATATTTGTGTCGAGTTGTAAATACGAGTTATTTTCCAAAGGTGCATTTGGATTGAACAACATTGCAGCTCCGTTATTTCTTACCAAAAGCATTTGTGATGATTGCGGAAAATAAAAGAAATTATGAGATTGCTGGCGGAACGAATACGGTAGTGAAGCGATAGCTTTTCCTTGTTGCAAATAATTGGAATAAATAGACTTTGCGGCAAATGAAACAGTGTCACATTCCCATATAGCTTCTTTATCCGCCCAAATAAAACGATTATCACCGGTCCATTCTCCGTTTGATAATTTTATATCGGCGATAAAACGCCAAGATTCATCAAGTTGTCGATTTTGCGAATAATTAGCGATTGAGAAATAATAAACTTTGTTGTTTTTTTGATAGATGAAATATTTTGAATCGGCAGACCATTTTGCAACAATTTCTCCGGGACATCTGTCGGCGGAACTGATTATCATGGTAGATTGTGATGAAGCTAAATCGTACATAAAAATATCTGCACGGGTAGGAGAAACAGCTTTTTTGTATAATAAATATCTTCCGTTGGGAGATATGGTTATTTTGCATAAATCGTAAATACTGTATTCTTCTCCCGATAAGAAATTCGGAATGTTCGGTAATGCTTTTATTGCATTTTCATTTTGAATATATGCGAATATTCCAAAACGATTTTGGATAAAAACACACTCGCTGTTTTTGTTGTAAACGATATGGTCAGGTCTGAAACTTACGGTTTGAACATCCGGAGTATCATTGTAGATTTTTCCGTAGAAAAGTGTATTTTCTGCAAATGTTTCAGTTGTGATTCCGTCTTCGATGGAATAAAACAAAAAATTATTATTTTCATCTAATGCAAGACATTCAAATTGTAGCTTGCTGAAAATAAAAAATGGAATAAATAAAAATATTAAAGTAAAAAAATATGCGTTCTTTTTCATAAGTTTGTATATCGGAAATCGAGTTGTGATTATTTACTTTACAGATGAAGTTTTATTATCTGCAGTTTTTTTTGGTAATATTGAAAAATAGCTTTTTTTCTTTACGAAAAAGGGGTATTAAAAGGAATATTTATTCAAACGTAAAAATGTCATGGGAGGAAAAAATCATGTCAGAAAAAAAGAAGATTTTGATAACGTCTGCGTTGCCTTATGTTAATAATGTTCCTCATTTGGGAAACATTATCGGATGTGTATTGTCAGCAGATGTTTTTGCTAAATATTGCAGAATTGCCGGTTATGAAACAATGTTTGTTTGCGGAACAGATGAGTACGGAACTACAACCGTAACAAAAGCAAAACAGGAGGGACTTTCACCGCGTGAAATTTGTGATAAATATCATAAAATTCACAAGGAAATCTATGATTGGTTTCATATTGATTTTGATTCTTTCGGACGGACTTCGGATGAAGAACAAACTGAAATCGTACAATCGATTTTTCGCAGATTATATGAACAAGGTTACATAACAGAGGAATTGCAAACTCAACCTTATTGTGAAAAATGTCAAATGTTTTTACCGGACAGATATATAGAAGGAACTTGTCCGCATTGCGGTTATGAAATGGCACGAGGCGACCAATGCGAAAGTTGCGGTAAATTGTTGGACCCTTCAGATTTAAAAAATCCGCGTTGTTCTACTTGCGGTGATACTCCGGTATTTAAGGAAACAAAACATTTATTTTTAGATTTGGAAAAATTGAAACCGCAATTGGAAGCGTGGATAGCAAAAGAGTCTGTAAATTGGTCAAATAATGCAGTAAAAATTACTCAAGGTTGGTTGGAGCAGGGACTAAAAAAACGTTGTATAACACGTGATTTATCTTGGGGAGTTCCGGTTCCGCTTGAAGGTTTTGAGAATAAGGTTTTTTATGTATGGTTTGATGCACCTATCGGTTATATTTCCATTACAGCTCATAATTGCAAAGATTGGGAAAAATGGTGGAAAGACCAGGATAATGTAAAACTTTACCAGTTTATGGGAAAAGATAATATTCCGTTCCATACGGTTTTATTCCCGGCATCACTTTTGGGAACTGGCGATAATTGGACAAAACTTGCAACGTTGAGTTCTACGGAATATTTGAATTATGAGGATTTGAAATTCTCAAAAAGTCGCGGAACGGGAATTTTCGGTGACCATGCGAAAGACTCCGGTATAGAGTCAGATTTGTATCGTTATTATTTATTGCGAATTCGTCCGGAAAAAAATGATACACAATTTTTCTGGAATGACTTTATGGAAAAAGCAAACGGAGAAATAATTGCGAATTACGGAAACTTGGTAAATCGTGTCCTTCAATTTATAAATAAGTTTTTTGATGCTGAGGTTCCTGAATTTAAAAAAGGCGTAGGTTCTGTTTTTGAGGCAACAAATTTTGATGAAAAAATAAAAACTATATTGGCTGATTTTGAAGCAGTAGAATTGAAGAAGGCTCTTCTTGATATTTTAGATTTGTGCAGCGGCGGAAATAAATTCTTTCAAGATAATGAACCGTGGCGTTTAATTAAGGAAGATAAAGAAAAGTGTGCAGCTGTAATCGGCGGATTGTTTGGTTTTGTTCGTGATATTTCGATTTTGTTATATCCTTATATTCCTACAGCCGTAGAAAAATATTTCGGAAGCATTAATCAGACTTTGGAAGAATTGAAGATTGAAAATATCGGAAATTATGAAAAATGTAACGGCTTAAAAATAAATGCACCGGAAGTTTTGTTCAAGAAATTGGAAAAAGAACAAATCGAAGAGTTAAGAGAGCGTTTTTCCGGTAAACAAACACAAAAAGGGGATAATATGACAGAATTTGATAAATTAGCGTTGAAAGTTGGAAAGATTATAGAGATTGAACGTCATCCTAAAGCGGATAAATTGTATGTAGAAAAAATTGATATGGGTAACGGTGAGATTCGCCAAATTGTTTCCGGTTTAGTTCCTTATTTTACTGAAGAAGAATTGAAAGGAAAAAATGTAGTTGTAGCATATAATCTAAAGGCTGCAAAATTGCGTGGTGTAATGAGCGAGGGAATGGTTTTGGCAGCGGAAGATGAAGCCGGAACTGTTGAAATTGTTTCTCCTGATTGTGAACCGGGCGAGTGGGTTACTATTGAAGGTTCTGAACCGAACAAAAATGAAATCACAATTGATGATTTCTTCTCTGTTGTGCTTGAAGTAAAAGCAAATCAGGCGGAATACAACGGAAAAGCTTTAATGGCAGCCGGAAAAGCCGTGAAATTGGAAAAAGTTGTAAACGGAAAGATTTGTTAATTGCAGTTGATAAAAAATAGGTCGGTATTTTGCCGACCTTTTTTTTGTAATGGACAAAACTTTATAAACCTTTGCAGTTTTAAGACCTTTTTTGCGACCAAGTCGCCTCAAAACCTTTCCATTCCGTTCTTGTCATGCCGAACTCGTTTCAGCAGCCCCGGAAAAAAGAGATTCCGAAACAAGTTCGGAATGACATTTAGTAAACATCGAACATAAGCTAATATAAATGTCTCTACTACGTTAATATAAATAAAGCCGGGATAAAATAAAAAAAGCGAGTCGGTAAGTTACCAAACTCGCTCTTGTAAGTAAATCAAAGATTATTTATTAACACGGAATTTTTCATTACCGTTTTTGATAAAATCAACAATTTGATTTGCTGCAGCAATACCGGCATTAATATTTGCTTCTGCAGTTTGAGCTCCCATTTTTTTAGGAGTAGAGAAGTATCTTCCGGCAAACTTTTCTGTCATTTCTGCGTTGTTTGCAGGAGGAATATCTGTAACATATTTAAAATCTGCACGTTCAGTCATTAATTTAACCATGTCAGCTTCATTAATAACTTCTTTTCTTGCTGTATTTACAAGCATAGCTCCGGCAGGCATTTTTGATAATAATTCATAGTTGATAGAATTTTTAGTTTCATCTGTAGCAGGAATGTGTAAAGAAACAACATCACATGTTTTGTACAATTCTTCAGCAGAAGCAACAACTTTAACTCCGTCAGCTTCGATTACATTTGCAGGGCAGAATGCATCGTAAGCGTAAATATCCATACCGAAACCTTTAGCGATACGAGCAACATTTTTACCAACGTTACCGTAAGCGTGGATTCCCAATTTTTTATCTTTTAATTCAGTTCCGGAAGTTCCGTTGTAGAAATTTCTTACAGCGTAAACCATCATCCCGAATGCAAGTTCAGCTACTGCATTTGAGTTTTGTCCCGGAGTATTCATAACACATACATTGTTTTTTGTTGCAGAATCAAGGTCTACATTGTCATAACCTGCACCGGCACGAACTACGATTTTAAGATTCTTTCCGGCAGCCAAAACTTCAGCATCAACAATATCACTGCGGATAATCACTGCGTCAACATCTGCAACTGCATCTAAAAGTTGTTTTTTATCTGTATATTTTTCTAGAAGTACCAGTTCGAATCCTGCATCATCGATTACTTTTTTAATTCCGTCTACTGCTACTTTTGCAAAAGGCTTTTCTGTAGCTACTAAAACTTTTGCCATAATAATATCCTCCATTTTTATTTAATGTTTTTTCAAGAAAAAACGGCATTTTGTAGCAAAAAAAACAATATTAGTCAATGTAGATAAGAAAATGAAATTTCTTATAAAAAAAAGTTGATTAACCTTAAAGGCGTTTGTATTTTATGTAAACTTAGTGTAGGTAGAGGTATATATGCTTAATGCGAAAATTACAGAAAAACTAAATCAACAAATCAATAAGGAATTTCAATCTGCTTATCTTTATTTGGATATTAGTAATTATTACAATGCAAGGGATATTTCCGGATTCGGAGCGTGGTTTAATTTATTATTTCAGCAAAAACTAAAACATGCTAAACTTTTTATTGAATATTTGTTTGAACATGGTGAAAAAATAAATATCGACAATACGGCAAAAGAAAAATATTCTAATCATTTTAATGATTTTATGGATCCGATGAAGCTTTCACTTTTGAAAGAGCAAGATAATAATTTGTCTATTAATGAAATATATGATTTAGCGAAAGAAATTAATGACCATGAGACAGTTTTGTTTATTGCTGATTTTATTTATAAAAAATTGGTAGATAAAGAACGTTTTAATAATTTTCCGCTAGAGGCAGAACAAAAAAAATTGTAGAGGATTGAAAGAAGAATTTGGTAAGAATAAAAAAGCAGTCTTTAAACATTATAAAATGTATTAAGACTGCTTTTTTATAATAAATTATTTCTTTCTTTCGATTTTTTCAAATCCTGTATAAGGAACTAAAACTTTCGGAATTGTAACGCTTCCGTCTTCGTTTTGGAAGTTTTCGAGAATTGAAATAATTACACGAGGAACAGCTACAACCGTTCCGTTTAACATGTGTGCAATTGTTCTTTTTCCTTCTTTGTCTTTAAACTTAATATTTAAGCGGCGAGACTGAAAATCTGTACAGTTTGATGTAGAAGTAATTTCTCCGTAACTTCCGCGTCCCGGCATCCAAGCTTCAAGGTCGTATTTTTTATATGCAGGATTTCCTAAATCTCCTGTAGCAATATTTAATACGTGATAAGGAATTCCTAATGATTGATAAAGTTCTTCTTCAATTTCACGTAAAGTCTCAAGCATTTCAACTGATTTTTCAGGATGACAGATGATAAACATTTCAACTTTACTGAATTGATGTACACGATAAAGTCCTTTTGTTGCTTGTCCGGCTGCACCGGCTTCAGTTCTGAAACAATGGCTGAAACCTACCATTCTGATTGGAAGATTGTTTTCATCAATTACTTTGTTTCTGTAAATACCGCCGAGTGTGATTTCCGCTGTACCGACTAAACACTGTTCTGTATTTTCTATAGAATAGATATTTGTTTCCGCTCCTCTCGGACTAAATCCGATACCTTCAAGGATAGAAGCTTTTGCAATATCCGGAGTTAAATAAGGAGTAAAACCTTTTTTAACTAGGAAATTAAGACCGTATTGTACAAGTGCAAGTTCTAATAATGCACCTTCATTTTTCAAATAATAAAACTTATTTCCGGAAACATCTGAACCTGAATCGAAATCGATAATATCCAATTCTTCTCCGAGAGTTACGTGGTCTTTCGGCTGGAATGAAAACTCAGGAATTGTACCTACTTTTTTGATTTCGATACTTGCTTCTTCTCCGCCGATAGGTGAAGTAGGGTCTGTCATGTTCGGCAATTTCATTGCTTCTTCAAAATATTGATTATCAATTTTTTTGCTTTCTTCTTCAATTTCTGCAATTTTAGCTTTGAGAGTTTTTCCTTCTTCTACTAATTTTGCACGCTCGTCGTCTGTAAGTTTTTGCTTCATTTTTGCAGCGTTGTCGTTACGTGCTTTTCGCAGTTCGTCGATTTCAAGTTGCAATTCGTTTTTTCTCTTGTATAAATCAACTACTAATTGAGCGTCTGCTTTTACGCTTCTTTTTTCAATATTTTTTTGAACTTCTTCTATGTTATCTCGAACAAATTTTATATCTAACATTTTCGTTCTCCTGATTCTGTAAATTTCGAGGGATTATACATTAAATCATTTTTATTTTAAAGCCTTTATTACTGCTCATTTTAAATAAGTTTTGGACTATTATAAAATAGGGGACAGACCTCTATTCTGTTTTAGTATAGAGGTCTGTCCCCATTGCCGGCATTGCTGGGAAGCCGTAAAAAAAGCAGACCGGTATAAAACCTGTCGGCTGAAACTCATTAAACAGGCAAGGGACTTAAGTCCCTTGATATTTGAATAATTATCAGTAACACAGCAGCAACATCTCTTCCTGTTCCCTTCGACAAGCTCAGGGAACAGATTTTTTCTAACCAATCTGTAAGCCTATCATAAATGTGTTCCAGCTAAATGGAACAGTGTGTTCCAGCTAAATGGAACAGTGTGTTCCAGCTAAATGGAACGATGTGTTCCAGCTAAATGGAACGATGTGTTCCAGCTGTGGTGAGTACGTGAAACGTACGAACGGAGTATTTCCGATAGGAAATACCAAGAGAGCTAAATGGAACAAATG
>JBGUUT010000082.1:0-4545 GCA_045133795.1 Spirochaetota bacterium | reverse complement strand
CCGCCTGTCGTTGTCATCAGGTCCGGCTGTAATTTCTGTAAAAAGCATGGTTGTATTATAAAAATGATTAAGGTTTGCCGCAAGGTGAGGCTGTCTGGTTCTGTATATTTAAAGCTAAACCTTTACGGAAATGCCTTAAGGCTCATACCAATTACCTCTGATTTCTGTATTTTGAAGAAGCTTCCCAAGAGGTGTTCTTTTATTTTTATACCCGGATTATTAACAAAAGAATATAAAAAAACAGAATAACCATCATAGTAAAAATTGACAATAAACTGGTAAGAGTATAGTCTAAGGAAAAAGGGGAAAAAAAAGAGAGAGCAGATAGAAAAAATAGTAGCGGCAGTAACTTTAATAATATATGCAGTGCAGATAGTACCAGCAGTAGAATATAAAACGACAATGGAAAGAAGCCGAGAAAGGCTGGATCATTACATGGAAGTACTGATACTATAATGAATTATTTTGCCCAGTTCGGAAGCAGCGGAACAAGTATGTCTTACGCAAACGGCATGTATTCTTTGAACGGTGTTACAGCCGGTACTCAGATAGGAACAATGGGAAGTACCGGATATGCAAGTAACGTTCATGCTCATATGACTGTTAATGGAAGCGGTGAACAGTTTGGAAATAAATTTGTTTCTATATTAAATAATCAGCGTATTACAGAAATTGATGATTATTCAAAATTTTTGACGGGTTATAGATTTAATAATTTTTATGATAATGATGGTATTTGGGATAATTTATATAAATATTCTCTACAATCTAATTATTTAGATTATCAAAAAATCCTAAATCAACATTATCTTGAATACGAATATTATAATCACTTAAAGATATTTACACCTCATTTTATATTAGGAAATAAATTATGAAAAAAATTATTACGATTCTGTTTTTCAATTGTATTTTTCTAAATTTTACTTTTTCAATTGAATTGAGAACAAAAACTGTTATAAATAGTATTGAATATAATCCAATAGCTTGTTTTGGAGTCTTGGATTTATTTTATGATAAACTAAACAATCTTGTAATTGTTTTTGAAAGGCAATCAAATAGAAAATCTGTATTTTCAATCAAAGATGATTCTTTTATAGAAAGTATTGAATATGAAGAAATTAAATATAAATCCGGTGAATATCATTCATATGTAAAAAATGGAATAATATATTCATTAAAGGATGATTATAAAGTATTTTTTTCATCGGTCGAAATTGATTTTTATAATGATTTTAGACAAACGGAATTTGGTGATAATCCAGCTCCGTACTATATGTATATAATGGATAAGAATGAAAATGTAATCTTTAATTTTAATACCTGGAGATTAGATAAACAGGTGTTTTATCCAAAAACGTATTATACTTCGTTATCAGAAGAAAAAGAATATACAGCTGAGCAACAATTAAAAATATTAAAACTTAATCCAGCATCTACAGAATGGAAAAACCATACTGCTATAAATAAAAAACAAAACAGAATTGCCGTTGTTTTTGATAAATTAGACGGAAAGCGTGGTGGACTTGTAATCTTTGAAGTCCTATATGATGCGGTTTGCAATGATGACAAAGTACGTGTACGGAAAGAACCTAATCTTAATTGTGACACAGTTACATTTATTAACAAAAATGATAGTGTAAAGATAAAAGATCAAAGTGATAGAAAATTTGAAATAGACGGAGAAGAATGGTACTGGCACGAAGTTGAATTACCTGACGGCAAAACCGGCTGGGTATACGGAAAATATCTGGATATAGAAAAATAAAACCCGGGGGCGTTACGGGGGCCGCGTAAGAAAACATGATACAGATTGCACAAGAACAAAAATATATACTTCTCATTGCCCCCGTTGGAAGGGGTAGGAACAAACGGCTTTCAGCCGGTTGTGACGAGGGGAAGGCTTTCCCCTTACTAATACAATTAATTTATTTATATCTTGAGAAGATTGCAGGTGCAGCCGTTCAGGGGATAGGCGGCATAGGCGGAGTTTTCCTTTATAGAAATCAGATATTATGAAAATAATTATGTGCAACAATACAAAAATAAAAACAGATGGAGAATTTACTAAAATGAAAAAAATTATTTTGTTATTTTGTTTTATTGTTATTTCAATTTTTTGTTTATCTGCGTGTAATAAAACTAAAAAAAAATCCTTACCACAAACAGAGACTGAAGAAAAACAGCTACATGAATTTGAAGACTATCTTGAAGCATTTATTAAAAATGATGAATCTGCAATTGAAAAACTAAAGAAAAGTGAAATTGCTCCTGGCTCAATATTTGCCCTTGACGTACAGCGTTATTCTGGCTCAGAGTGGATTGACGATAATACTTATCAGTATTTAGTAGAAGAAAAAAGTCCTTATACTGGGTGGTACGACATTAACTCTTTTAAACTTCCGAAAAAAAACAATTCTTCTGATTCAGATGAATGGGGATATTATGCAGTAAACGGACTTGGTGGAGTTGCACGGATTTATTCTGTTTCTGTCACTTCTGAAACCTCTTTTAAGTTTACTTATTCTTTTGATTTGGAAGATAGTGAGATTAGAACCTGCTCGGTCACTGTTATAGATGATGATACATTACAATTTGAAAACAATCCTTTTACAGAAAATAAGCTTCATCGTTTTGGCGGACACACGGTCAAGAATGCGGATGCAGTTGTAAATGATACAAATGTCCGTATCCGTAAGACGCCGGACACTTCAGGAACAATTTACGGAAAACTAAATACAGGAGATAAAATACAGATTCTTGATCAATCTGAAGTGAAAACTGCAGACGGAAAAAGCAATGTTTGGTATAAGATTAGTGCTGAGGGGTGGCCTGTATGCTGGATTTTTGGCGAATATGTTACAAAAAAGACACAGGAAAAAGCTTACGCTGTCATAGTTTCTGAAAGAGAAGCTTTTGATGCCGTCCCACTCGAAGCGGGTTTTGACATGACTGCAAAAGATATATGGTCATTATTGTTTTTAGATGGAACTTGGTGTACTGAATCCCAATACCAAAACTTGAAAAACGAAAACTTAATTTACTACGAAACCGGTATCCTTGAAAAATCAAAAGCTGTAAAAAATGATGCTTGTGTAATCAGCATTTATTTGAACATAGAAAACAGGATTACAAGTCGTGAATTCACATTTCATGATACTACATACAAAATCAATTCCGTTGAATGGAAAAATCCTGATCAATGTGATTTTTTTTGTAATGATGGTTTTTCGTCATCAATAAAAATAATCGATTCTGAAACTATTTCTGTGTCCACACGGGGAAAAACTGAAGTCTGGAAAAGAATCAATTCAATTTTCGATTTAAAAAAAAGAACACTCGCGAAGGTAACATATGACGGCACATGCATTGAATCTGATCCAGAAAATATAAAAAAGGAAACCTATGTAAATGCCGGTTCCATTGTCGAAATTTTAGAAAAAGGTAAACAACAAAAAATAGGTAAATGGAATGATTACTGGTATCGTGTAAGTTACTATTACTGTGAAGTAAATGGTTATATCAATGATGAACACGATTGTACAGGGTGGATTTACGGCGCTTTCTTAAAAAAATTATATCCCGAAGAGAGGAATTAAACTAAAGACAGAATATCTTTAGTTTAATTTTTCATGAACTTGCAACAAAAAAAAATAATTGCAGTTCTAACTTACCGCATCAAAGGCATTTTTTCCTTGGCCGAAATCAAGTATATTTTTATATAATTAAATGATATAATAAAAGCTATAAATAAATTGAAGTTTGTGGAGGTAAAATAAATGGGAAAAGAACTGCCTTTTATTCTTCAGTTTTATGATAAAGAACTTACTATGCTTATAAGTAATAAATATGGATATCCGATTATGGATGCTTACAGAAAATTTTTATTTTCAAAGACCTATCAGATGCTTTGTAATCCAGAACTTGAAATGTGGGAATTCAGTCCTGCCGGGATTTTTGATATGTGGGAAGCGGAGCTTGTTATAGGTGAACCTCGCAATTCCTTGTATCTAAGGAGAGATTAAGATAAAAACTCACTGAGGTGTCGTGAGTTTTTATCTTTTAAAGTTTGCGTTGCAAACTTTCGTATATAACAGTGCAGTTTCACTTCGTTGCAACTGCACATAAAAAGTCACTCTCAAATCTGAAGATTTGTTCCTGACTTTTTATAGGTGAAAAAATGACAAAAGAAATGGAATTTTTTACTTTCCTTATGGAACAGTACGCGCACTGTAAGAATACAACAGCAGACAAGGTTCTTCGTCAGCTTGATGAATTAAATCTTACAGATTATGTATTCAATATGTATGAAATGTATCATAGCGAAGCTTTGGAAAATGCTTTTGAAGATATAGATCGGCTTATTGCAAGTAAAGATAAATAACTGAAAATTAGTGCGGTAACTTTGCTGTCGGCGCTTTCTGGTTGTACTGTAAACTTGAATTTTACAAATTACCCCCATACAAACCTAATTCTACTAGTAAAAAACGCATAATGGTGATATAATTGATTTTATGTTGTGTGCAGTTGAAAATAAATTCTTAT
>JBGUUT010000081.1:0-24621 GCA_045133795.1 Spirochaetota bacterium | reverse complement strand
TGTTTATCGTTTCTTAATTATAATTTGTTGTATTGGCTTATTTTTTGCTTAAAGTTTTTGAAATGAAAAAATTAAGGAGAAAATATTTACAATGAAAAAAGCAAGTTATTTTTATTTAGTTTTGACAATCTTGTTTGTATTATTGGGGTGTTGTATGCCGGAGGAATCACAACCGCAACCGGAACCTCAAAAAAAATATTCTTATACTGTTAATATTACAAACGCAGTAGATTTTCCCGAATGTACTTTTGAATATATATTTTATGTTGACGGCAAAGAAGAAGATTTGAAGTCAACAGGGGATTCTTGTGTAACTTTTACGACTTTAAAAGAAGGTAGTGTAAAAGTTGATATTATAGCAAAGAATTCTTCTGGTAAAGTAATAGGAAATCGTATCGGAAAAGTTTGTTCTTCAACGACAGGTGTTGTGTTGCCTTTTGAAGAAGTTGCCGTATTGGAATCAATTTCGATTTTAACTCCGGAATCATATGTTTATGAAAAAGGATTGGTCAAACTTACGATAAAAGCATTGTTTTCAGACGGCAACGACCGAGATGTTACTACTTCTGCTTTTTATACGACAGATGACAGCAGTATTTTAACTGTAAGTAACATCGGAGAAGTTACCGGTGTAAAAAAAGGAATTGCTACTATAAAAGTTACTTATACTTGTGAAGGTGTAACAAAAGAAGATTCTATAAACTTTGAAGTATTAGATAAAGATGAACCGATTCCGACTAAAATTTTGAAGTCAATAGAATTGTCTAAAAAAAGTGTAGTTTTGGCAATCGGAGAAACTGCGTCATTAAATGTAAGTGCTTGTTATGAATATGAAGGTAAAGAAGGAAGTATAAAGTTAGATGTTACTACAAAAGCTCAATTTACAAGTAGTAATGTAAATATTGTTTCTGTAGACGGAAATGGACTTGTTACTGCGGTATCAGGCGGTAGTGCGGAAATTAATGTTTCTTATACTGAAAATGATATTACATTGACTGAAACTTGTGATGTTATGGTGAAAACTCTTTCATCGATATCATTTGATAATGATACAAAAACAATGGCATTGAAAAGTGTTGAAGATGTTGTTCTTATGGCAGAATTTACAGACGGAACAAAGATAAATATTGCGGAAGACGCTTCTTTTTCCAGTTCTGATAATAACATAGTGAGTGTTTCCGGCGGGATGTTTGAAGCAAAAGCTGTCGGTACGGCAATGATTACGGCAACTTATTCTGTCGGCGGTGTGTCAAAAACAACTCAAATTGCTGTTACGGTAACAAGTGATAAAGTTCTTGATTTGATAATGTTAGATGTGTCTGGAACAGAAAATACTTATACATTGAAAGTTACGGCGAAATATTCTGATGGTTCAACGAAAGATGTAACGTCTTCATCAGAGATTACACTTTCAAATGAAAATATTGCTACTGTTTCCGGCGGTGTTTTGACAGCAAAAACTAACGGTAAAGTAGTGGTGAGCGTTGAATATACTGATGGAAAAACTGTAAGTTGTATAAAAGAGCTGGACGTAAAAATCAGTGCGGTAACACTCTCCGGAATAACAGCAAATTCATCTGTGACTTCTTTGGATGTGGGTAAAACTGCAGATGTAACTGTAAATGCTGTTTATTCTGACGGAAGTACTAAAGATGTAACATCAGAAGCTAAACTTGTATTAAAGGGAGCTGCGGCAACATTAAGCGGAACTACAATTACCGGAGTTTCTGCCGGAAAAGTTTCGATTGTAATAACTTTTGAAGATAAAGAAACAACAATTTCACTTACTGTAAAAGAAGTAATCAGCGGATATCGTGTGCATTTCTACGGAGCAAGTTGGTCAGCGTATAATTTGTATTATTATTCTTCTGATGAAGTAAATGAGGGGGCTGCTTGGCCAGGGAAAAAAATGGCTAAATCTGCTGATGGAAATTCTTACTATATAGATTTGACAGATTCATGGGTAAAAGGCGGAGATACTTTATGTATTTTTACAGAAAGTACAAGCTCATCAAATCGCTATCCGGCAGACCATGTGGATGGAGTTGTTCTTCCTACAGGCGTAAATGAAGCGTGGTTTAATTTTAAATCAAAACAATTTGAAACAACAAATCCGTTCAGTACAGATCCTACTGTAGGTTTAAATCCAAGCGGAAATGTTCAGTTCAGCGGTGCAAAACAAGCTGTAAAATTGACAGCTGCAAATTGTACAACAGCAAAATATACAATTGACGGAAGTGACCCAAAAACAAGCGGAACAGTTTATACTGACGGCGAAACGATTTCTGTAGGTGAAGGCCTTTCTATCGGACAATCCGTAACAGTAAAAGTTTGGGGAACTGACGGAAGTATGGAAGCTACTGCAAGTGCTACATATACAAAATCACCTAAACCTACAACTCCGACACGATTGGGGGCATATTATACAAGTGCTTCAACATCGTTTAGTATTTGGTCGCCGGATTCAAGTAATGTTACGGTAACTGTAACTCCTAAAGGTGGAACAGCGAAAGAATATACTTGTACGGCAGGTTTTAAAGTAGACGGAGATTATCCGGATACTGCTAATATTTATGGTGTATCTGTAAGCGGTGATTTACACTTGGCTGAATACCAATTCAAAATTAACGGAAAAGCAGTACGTGACCCTTATGGTGTGATGATTAAATATGAAAATAATGATGCAAAAACTAATATTATAAAGCAAAGTTATTCAGAATCAAATTGTACTGTGACAAGTTATGCAGGTTCTTCTATAAATATAGTTGTTGATGTTGAAAGGATTTCACCAACTAGCGGAAGTTGGGCTAGTAGACCAGCTCTTGAAAATCGTGCAAAATCTGTAGTTTATGAAATTCATGTAGGGGACTTTACTTCTCATTCCAGTTGGGGAGGACCTGCTTCAAAAGCCGGAAAATTTGCGGGAATGGTAGAAACCGGAACAAAATACGGCAGCGTATCGACAGGTATCGACCATTTAAAAGAACTCGGTGTAACTCATGTTCAAATTTTGCCGTTCTATGATTTTGCAACAAAATATAATGAGACAATTGGAGAATATTATAACTGGGGATATGACCCGGTAAACTACAATGTTCCTGAAGAAAGATATTCTTTAACTCCTAGTGATTATGAAAATCGAATTCGTGAAGTTAAAGATATGGTTGATATTCTTCATCAAAACGGAATTCGCGTAATCATGGATGTTGTTTACAATCATACTTTTGATGGTGAAATGTTTAAAAATATTTCCGGTAAATATTATACAACAAAAGATTTATCCGGATGTGGAAACAGTGTTGATGTAACTAACTCTATGGTAAGTCGAATGGTTCGAGACAGTCTTGAATATTGGCTTGAAACTTATAATCTTGATGGTTTCCGTTTTGACTTAATGGGAATTTTCTCAAATAGTGCAATAGGTGAATGGGGGCAATATTTGAATCAAAAGTATTCTGATAGAACTCTTTTATTGTACGGAGAACCTTATCAGGCAAATAATACAAATAATACAAGTTATGCTTATGCAAGTTCAATTCCGGGACTTGACTATGCAAAAGTTGGAGGTTTTGCACATAAATATCGTGAAACTTTAAAAGGTGGAAGTGATGACGGAATTAAGGGGTATATTTTTAATTCGACACAGAAAGATGGTGATGGAACAGTTTGGAATGTTCAGGTTGGATTAAAAGGGTCTATGACTTCAATCGGAAGTGATACAGAAGGTGTATGGACTCGTTATTTTACAGAGGGAGCTTATCAAGCAATAAATTATCTTGCAGCTCACGATAACCTTTGTTTGTATGATAAAATCGTTCGTTCTGGAATAACATCAGGAAATTCTGCTTATCAGCAAGGAATAGTTAAATTTGGACATGGAATAGTGACACTTTCTCAAGGTGTTGGTTTTATTCATGGTGGGGATGATTTCTTACGTACTAAGTCCGGAGATAAATGGAGTGACTTTATGATTGATTCTCGAACTGCAAAAGAAAACAGTTATATGTTTGGACAGGGGATGAATAAAATCGATTGGAGTCTAAAGTCTAAATATAATGATGTATTTAAATATCACAAGGACTTGATTGAATTTAAGAAAAAACATGATGGTTTTTGGAATGGAAATGCAACGACAAGTGCTGATGGAATGGTTATCTACTATACTGTAAAAGATTCCAACGGAAAAACTTTGACATGTGTAATAAATCCGGGAAATAATATCAATTATTCTGGTAGTGGAAATCAAGTATTCAATGCAAAAGGGATAATTAGTTCTGGTGATTCTGATTATACTTCAAAAGTTTGCCAAGGTACTGCGATTACAATTTTTGAACAGTAATTAAATATTAATAATTTATATACTCCTAAATAAGTTTTAACGACTTCTTCAGTAATGGGGAAGTCGTTTTTTTTATTTAAAGGTATTCAAAACATTTAGAAAAAATAGTAGATAAATACTTATGTACATTTTAGATTTAGGAGTTTTTTATGAGCGATTTGAGAAAATCTAGGAAAAGTAAGAAACCGTTGCTTTTTACTTTAATCTACTCGTTATGTATAGTCATTATGATGTTTTTAGTTCAATTTTTCGGAGTCTTTGAACTTATGGAAAATAAGTTTTTAGATTTTCGTTTTAAGTACTTAAACCAACATTTGGAAGTAGATGAAAGTTTAGTGTTTATTGATGTGGATGAATATTCATTAGGAGTAATGTCTTCGTTATATGGTGGTTGGCCGTGGCCTCGAGGAAGTGTTTTTGGTTCTATGATTGAATATATGATGGAGGGAGAACCCACTGCGATTATGTTCGATGTTTTGTTTACCGAGCTTTCTTCTAAACGGTTGGAAGAAGATATTAGTGATGAAGATTGTAATTTCGCCGCAATCAGTTCTGTTTATGAAAATTTAAGTCATGCAGCTATTTTTTCAAATGTTAGTTCTGTTTATAAGACAAAATCTTTACCGGAATCGGTAGATTATAATTTCCGTATTGATGTAGATGACAGTAAGGCAAAGGTAAAAATTCCGGAATTAAATGATTATCAATTACCTTATTCAATGCTGAATGATTGTGCTGGAACAATACATCTTGTAAATCATATTGAAGACGGTGATGGAATTTCCAGACGTTGTAATATTTTGCTTAAATATCAAGGTGAATATTATCCCGGTTTGGCATTGCGTGCTTTGATGTTGAAATTAAAACCCACTAAATTAGTTTTGGTAGATTATGATTTATTGTTAATGCGAGATAAAGAAGTATTGGCAAAAATTCCTTTAGATAAAGATGGACGTTTTAGAATTAATTTTTATGATACTTTGGAACGTTTTGGTCAAAATACATTATCGGCTGTAGGGATTTATCAAAATGTCCAGTTGCGTAATCAAGGAGTAGATGTAAATACATTAGATTATCCGCCTAGTTTTTTTAAAGATAAGATTATAGTAATCGGTTCCTCAGCTAACGGATTAAAAGATAATAAGATTACTCCGATGGGAAAAAGTTTTGCCGGTCCTTTTATTCACATTTCAACTATAAGCAATGTTCTAAAAAAACAGCGATTGTATGTTGTACCGGAATATATATGGTTTATTTGTATTTCACTATGTATGATTTTGATGTCGTTTTTGGTTCTTTATGGTAAGAATAAATATTTTAAAACTATTTTCGGTGCAGTTTTTATTATTTTTATAATGCTTGTAGAATTATTACTGTTCAAGTTTTTTGGGATTTTATTGCCTATGCTGATTCCGCTTATGGGATTAATAATAGGGTATTTGGGAACTTTAGTTTTTATATCATTTCGTGAAGAAGCTGAAAAGAAGCGAGTTCAGAATGCTATGGGGAAATATTTAGCACCGTCGGTAATGAATGAAGTATTAAAAAATTATGACAGTCTTGTAGGTGAAGTCGGTAAGAAAAAAGATATTACCGTATTATTCAGTGATATTCGTAGCTTTACAACCTTTTCAGAAAAATATTCTCCGGAAATTGTTGTAAGTATTCTCAATCGTTATCTGGAAAAAATGATTGACGTAATTTTTGATTTTAACGGAACATTGGATAAAATTGTCGGTGATGAAATAATGGCGTTTTGGGGGGCACCTACAGAAGATGATAATCAAGCATATAATGCGGTTCGTGCGGCTATTGTTATGCAGGAAAAATTAAAAGAGCTTAATGATGAGTTGGCATTAGAAGGATATCCGTCATTAGCTAACGGTGTGGGAATAAACAGCGGAGATATGATTGTAGGGAATATCGGTTCGGCAAAGCGTTTGGATTATACGTTAATTGGTGATAATGTAAATCTTGGGGCTCGTGTAGAAGGACTTACAAAATATTATAAGGTAAAAGTTCTTATTACGGAATCTACATACCAAAAGGTAAAAGAGAATTACTTATGTGCATTTCTTGATGTGGTAGCCGTAAAAGGTAAGGCACAGGGAATCAAAATTTATACTCCGTTGGCGGAGTATGCCGAATACACAGAACGTAAAGATGAGCTTGAGTTGTTGGAAAAAGAAGTAAAGGCTTTTAAAGTGGCTCTTTCATTTTATTTTAAAAAAGATTTTGCAAAGTCAAAAGAGTTATTCCGTAAAGGAACAAGAGCATTTAAGGTGTTGAACTTGTTGGCTGAAGTATTTGTTGAGCGTTGTGATTATTTTACAAAAAATCCGCCGCCGGCAAATTGGGACGGAACATGGACAATGACCGATAAATGATATATTTTTATTAACTGTTTGAATTACGTATTAAATATGTTAAAATTATATATTTTTTCTAAACATAGGAGGTTTGTTATGAAAAAACAATTTTTTTGTTTATTGCTTGCATTGTGTACTGTGGTTTCTGCTTTTGCAGCTCCGGGATATGTTACTGCAAAATTATGTCCTGTTTTATCGGAAGCTCAATTTTCTTCAGTTAAACTTACCGTATTGAAAAACGGTGATAAAGTTGAATGTCTGGAAGAGAATGGGCGATGGATGAAAATCAACAAAGATGGAGTTGAAGGATATGTACAGAAAGCATTTGTAGGAAAGGCTCCGAATGCTGTCGTAACTATGGGAAATTCATCAATGAATGATTTTGTGAATATGGATGTAAGAAAAAGAGCATCTGTTTATTCTACATCAGCTGCGGCAATTCGAGGTTTGGGCTCAGAAAATGTTCGTGAAAGAGAAAATATGAAATTCAGTAATTATGATTTTGAATCATTGAAATGGATTGAGAATAATTTCAATTTCTCTATGGATGATTTTGAAGGTTTTTACGAAAAATAAGTAAAAAGTAAGGAGAACAAATGAAAAGATTTTCTTTTGAAATTAGAAAACATTTTTTGACAAGATGTTTTTTAATAATAATTTCTTCATTTATAATTTGTTCGTGCGTAACAACAAAAGATAATGTTATGACTTCAGAACAAAAAGAGGCGTTGGAAATTGCTGAAAAGGAAAAAGAAATCGGTAGTGCCGCATTTGCAAAGCTTGCCGGAAAATACGGTGTTTTGCGTGATGAAAATCTTACTGCTTATTTGAATAAGTTTGGGAAAAGTATTGCAATGTATTGTGCACGTCAGGAGTTTGATTACTTTTTTGCAGTTTTGGATACAGATTCAGTAAATGCTTATTCATTACCCGGCGGTTATATTTTGATTACAAAAGGTGCATTAAAAGCATTGCAAACTCCGGGAGAATTAGCCGGAGTTATTGCTCATGAGCTTGGACATATCAATAAATATCACATTACAAATAATGTTAAAATCGAAACAAAGATGAACTTTTTTGAGATTTTAGCACGTTTTATTGCCGGACCTCGTCAAGCAGTTTCGACAGTAGCGGCACAAATTTCAGATAAGATAGAAGAACGATTGTTTATTGAAGGTTTTGATTCTGATACAGAATTTGAAGCTGATGAATATGCCGGAGATTTACTTACTGCACTAAATGTAAATATAGCGGACTATGTATCTTACTTGCAACGTTTAGAAGCCAGAAACGGTGAAGAAATTATGCAGGAACTTGACAAGACGCATCCTCCTATGAGTGAACGTCTTGAAAAATTGAAAGCTTTTTCTTCTTCGGAAATACGAACATTGCCTGTAAGTGAAAATTTTAACAATTTTATGAATCATTTAACTTCTATAGAATAGGTGTCTTTTATGAAAAAAAGTATTTTAGTAATAGTAATGAGTTTTTGTTTGCAAATGGTTTTTGCTGATGACTACCATTTTAATAATTTTTTTATTGGTGACAGAGCTGCCAGTATGGGGGGAGCTTATTGTGCGATAGCTGACGGTCCGGAAGGAGTTTATTACAACCCGGCAGGATTGTCTTTTTCATCGTCAAATTATTTCTCTCTGTCGGCGAATGCAATACAGTATAAGCAAATGGTGTATAAAGGTATAAAATTTAACGGGGCGGAAGAATCAATTGATTATACACGTCGTTCTTTTTCTTTTATTCCGAACTTTTTTGGATTTTTGCAAAAATATAAGCATTTTACATTTGCGTTTACTGTAGCCAGTCCGGACAGTGAGTTGTATGACCAGCGTGATTCATTTAAAATCCCTACATCAACCAGCGGGTTAAAATATACGGATAATTTAAATGTAGATTTGAGTAAAACTTACATGGTTTATGAAGCCGGTCCGTCATTTTCATTCTTACCGTCGAAGCAGTTGTCTATAGGTTTTGGTTTGTTTGTTCGTTATACAAATAATCGTGAAATATTTCAGCAGAGTCATGTTTTTGATTTAGAAGACGGTAACTCTCAAACGACTTATTCATCTTTGTATAGACGAGATGATATTGTAAGTATTGTGAATAATTTCGGGATTCAGTACATGCCGATAAAATATTTATCAATCGGTTATTCATTCAGTATGCCGTTGCATTTGGTAGATGTGAAATCAAACAAGGTAACTACGTTGGAAGGGATTAATTCTTCTAATCTCGCTGCCGGTTATTTTGATGCACAAGTAGCTTCAAAAGAAAATGATGTGATAAATATTTTTGAAGACGGATTATTTCGTTCGACATTTGTAAAACAGACAATAGGTGTTGCAGGATTTATTACCAAATCTTTGGTGGTATCACTTGACGGAAGTTTTTATGTGACAGTTCAAGATGAAGAAAATGAATATGCAGATTTTCATAATTGGTTTACGTGGAATGTTTCTACCGGTGTAGAATGGTATATTACGCAAAATTTCCCATTACGATTGGGCTTTTTTACGGATAATGCCAATACACCTGAGCTTGAAAACGGAAAGACTGACCAGCTTGACCATGTGAATCTTTACGGCGGAAGTTTCAGTATTGGTTATGCAACCTCTTCAATGTCGGTAAATCTCGGTGCAACAATTTCCGGCGGTGTGGGTAAAGCTCAAATGATAGGCGGTTCTACTGCTATTCAAGATTTGGAAGCTTTTGCCGTGACAGTATTTATTTCCGGCGGATATTCTTTCTAAAATATAGGGGAGTTGTAATGAAGATATTAAAAAAACTTTTTTTACTGTGTATTCCCTGCATGATGTTTTTTTCATGTGAAAGTACGGAGCAACGATATATTCTTTCAGAAAGAGTACCGAAATCAGAAGCTCGTGAGTATTATGAAGATAAAATCCACAGTGTAATGGATGTGAATGATTATAAAAACGGGAAATACATGGTAGCGGCTCTTGACGAAAGCAGTCCCAGTTATAATTTATTGACACCTTTGTCTGATTTAATGACAGGGATTAATAAAGATTTAGGTGCTAACCAATATCAATGTGATACAGTGACTAAATATTGTCCGGCAATTGATGCTTCCGGATTGATATATTTGCAAGAAAAGAAGTTCTCTTTTACATTGTTGGAGTATCTTGCCGATGACGGAGAACCTACCGGGAAATATTCATTTCAGATGGTAGATGAAGAAAATGCAGAGGTAAATAATTTTATTACGGAAGATGCTTCATTTACCGGAGATATACTGTCATTGACTGATGAGAAAATTATTTTTGACCAGATGGTAAAGAAAATTGTAGATGAATTAAAAGAGCAAGATATTTTTAATGATAAATCAGCACAGCCTCTAAGCAAAAATATTGAAGGTATGGATTGCAAAATTTTTTGTAATTATAACAAACAAGGTGCTTATTATGAAAATTCAGAATATCTGACTCTTCGTGTTGATGTGCCGTATCTAATGGATAAAAATGGAAGCTTGTATTTTTATATTTTGCAATATAACCTAGATGGATATTCTTATGTTACGGTAGAAGGTGCGATTATCTACGGAAATAAGAAAAAGTTTATCTATAAAGATTTTGGCGGAAAATTAAAAGATTAGCGGTTATTTATGAAAGAAAAAATAATTGTGGGATTTAGCGGAGGCGTAGACAGTAGTACCTCCGCTTTTCTTTTGCAGAAAGCCGGTTATGAAGTAATCGGAGTACAGTTACTGATAAATGATAATCAACATGAAAATATGGAGTTTGCAAGGCAATCAGCTGCTCGTTTGGGAATTAAATTAATTTTTGATAATTGCGAAACAGATTTTAAAACGTCGGTGTTAAAGCCTTTTATTGAAGATTATGTCAAAGGAGTTACTCCTTCGCCGTGTCCGCTTTGTAATGCAGTTTTTAAGTTTGAGCGATTGGCAAAGATTGCCGAACGTGAGGGAATTGAAAAGATTGCTACCGGGCATTATGCTGCATTACAGAATGCAGATGACGGCTTGCATTATATTCGCAGATGGAACGCTACTTTCAAAGATCAGTCGTATATGTTGTACCGTCTTTCGCCGCAGTTGTTGCGACATACAGTATTTCCGTTGTCATGTTTTAAAAATAAAGAAGAAGTTCGTAATGTTGCACGTGAAATTTGTTTGGTAACAGCAAATCGTAAAGACAGTCAAGGGCTTTGTTTTGCTCCGAACGGAATAATGAAGTTTTTAGAAAATAACGGAGTTGAGTTTCAGTCCGGAATGATAACTGATAATACGGGAAAAGTATTAGGGAATCACGACGGTTATCCATTGTACACGATAGGACAGCGACGCGGACTTGGTATAAAAGTAAATCAACCGTTGTTTATTACAAAAATAATTCCGGATGAGAACAGAATAATCGTGGGAGATTATTCGGAATTATATAATGACAGAATATCGGTGAAACAATTGATTTTGCACGGAAAATATAAGCATAAAGAAAATCAAAAGAATCTTACCGCACGTTTGCGTTCTTCTGCCGGATTTGTACCGGTCGAAAATATTGAAAATGATTGTGTTATATTGAAATATGCAACACCTTGGGCGGCTGCCGGTCAACATTTGGTTTTGTATGACGGTAACGGTGACGAAAAATCTGTGGTTGCAGGCGGCGGAATAATTGTTTAAATCATTTTGAGAATATTGCCCGGACCTGTATTCTGTTTTGGTATTGAGGTCTGGGCATGTTTTTTTAATTTGAAAATTCCGGGAATGCGGCGATACATCGCATAAGAATTCCTTGTATATACGATATTAATATTCCGTAATTTGTAATAGGGATATTTTGGTCAATGGCACATTGTTGGCGATATTTCATTTCTCTTTCGTTTAATGTACATGCACCGCAGTGAATTATAAGTTTGTAAGGTGATAAATCTTCCGGAAATTCCGTTCCGCTTGTAAATTTAAAATCGAATTTTTTTCCGGTATATTCTTCAATCCATTTCGGTAATTTTACCGTTCCTATATCTTCACATTGGCGATGATGAGTACATCCTTCGCTGATTAAAATCTTGTCACCGTCAGTTAATGTTTCTAATGCTTTGGCTCCTTGTACGGCGGTTTGTAAATTACCTTTGTAACGAGCAAACAAGATTGAAAATGATGTTAACATGATATCTTGCGGAGTAATTTTTGAAACTTTTGCAAATGCTTGACTGTCGGTGATTACAAGTTTTGGTTGCTTGCCTAATTTTTTTAAAGTGTCGTCAAGTTCTGTATCTCTGGTAACAATTGAAACTGCTCCGGAATCAAGAATGTCACGAATTGTTTGTTGTTGCGGTAAAATTAAGCGGCCTTTCGGTGCAGCACTGTCGATAGGAACGACAAGAACGACAAAATCATTCGGTTGCAATAAATCAGCTACAATACGATTTGTATTTTCACCGGAAGGGCGTAAAGTTGCAATGCGTTCTTTTAATTCATTTATATTTTCTCCGGTTTTACTGCTGACTTTTATTGATTTCTTTGTAAGTTCTTCCGAGAGGTCGCAGTTTTTATTTTCATCAGATTTTGTCAGAACAATAATAAAAGGAATATTCTTATCTTCTAAACGCTTTATAATAGAAAGGTCATGATCATTTATGCCTATAGTACCGTCGATTGCTAAAATGGCAATATCAGTTTTGTTTAAGGCTTGATAACTTTTCGTAACACGCATTTTACCTAATTCTCCGATGTCGTCGATTCCCGGTGTATCAATTATTACAACCGGACCGAGCGGAAGTAATTCCATTGATTTCATTACGGGATCGGTAGTAGTTCCGGCAACGTCAGAAACGACAGCCAGATTTTGCCCGGTTATAGCATTGATTAAGCTTGATTTTCCTGCATTTCGTCGTCCGAAAATCCCGATATGTATTCGTTCAGAGGCTGGAGTATTGTTTAGACTCATAATTATTATTCCTTAAAATTAATTTTCGAATAATATTCTACTTCTTTTTAAAGATTAAAGAGGATTCTTTTACTATCTTTATAAGAAAAAACATGTTATAGCCATATAATTCTGTGTTACAATGCAGACAAAATGTGCAATTAAGGGAAATGGTTTGAATATGAAAGAAAGCGAGGGCGGAATATTTAAAAAGGTCGCTCAAAAGGGCGGGGTTTATTTTATTTCTTCGATTTTGATAAAAGTTTTGCAGGTGATTATACTTCCTTTGATAACTCGTTATATCGATACGAGAAATTACGGAATTTTGGAAGTTGTGAATGCAATCAGAATGGTATTGCCGTCGCTTATTTCGTTGTGTTTAGATGCTGCATATTACCGTTTTTATTATAAATATAATAATGATGAAAAAATGTTACGTCGTTTTATCAGTTCTTACTTTTGGCTGATAGTAGGTTGGGGAACATTTTTTATATTTATTTCGATAATAATCAGTTTCTTCTATTTGGATGCTAATTCAATGGATTATCTTTTTCATCCGTTTATGACACTGGCGATGATGGGGATTTTGCTTTATCAGTTGAGTTTTATCGGCAATGCATTTCAATTACAAAATTTAAAAGCTGAGTTTGTCGGGTTGGTAAATATTATTTACTATGTGATTCTTAACGGTATTTTTATTTTCTTATTGATTGTTCCGAAAATGGAAGCTGAAGCTAAAATTTACGGAATGTTTGCGGCGGATATTTTTTATTTTCTGATTTATCTGTGGGTTTTATTGCGTAAGAAATTAATTGCATTTGAATTTGATTTCAACGTAATTAAAGAAGGACTTAAGTATTCTTTACCGTTGATTCCGAGTCAGCTGTGTTCATGGATTACACTTTTGTCGGATAAACTTGTTGTCGGTGCATTTAAAGGCTTTGCGGAAACCGGAGTATATTCTATCGGTTATTCTTTGGCTCAAATGGTGGCTGTGTTTTCCGGAGCGATTTTCTTAGCATATAAACCGATTATGTACGAAGGTTTCAGTGAAGATGATAAAACCGGCGGAGAGAAAGTAGGTCATTTTTTACCTATTTATTATTTTGTCTGTCTGTGGATTGTAGTAGGAATCAGTGTTTTAGGGCGAGAGGCAATAGCGATTCTTACGGAAAGTTCTTATCACGGTGCGTTTGTTTTCGTTCCTATAGTTGCATTGGCTTATTTGTTTCAATCATGGTATCGTCCGTTTAATGAAATCTTAAATTTTTATAAGAAGACCGTTCTGGTAGCTGTAGGTTCGATTATTCAGGGGGCAGCCAATTTGTTATTAAATATTTTACTTGTTCCGAAGTTTGGTGCAATGGGAGCATCGTGGGCTACCTTGGTATCGCTATTTCTTCTTGGTGCGTTTGTTTTTGTATGGAGTCAGAAGATACATCATATTAATATTTGCTACTGGCGTTTCCTTGCAATAACGGCATTAGCCGTATTTTGCTGGATGATACTTTCATATTTTGGGAATACAATATTTTCACTTGGAATTGTTTGGTCTATCTTAATAAAAGTGATAATTGTTTGTGTATTTGCAGCATTAACATTTGTATTTAGAATCTTGCGATTGAAAGATTTGAAAAGGTAATTAATTTTTTATTTGCTAAAAGTCCGTGATTTGTAATTATTGTCTTTTTACAAGTTGCGGACTTTTTATTTTTGCCCAGACCTCTATTCTGTAATGGGATAGAGGTCTGGGCTGTTTTGTAGGATAAAATATTTTTCCCAGAAGCCGATAAAATACAAATGTTTATTCATTAAGGAAAAAGCAATGAAGCAAATATTATCTATATTATTAATCGCAATATTATTTGCGTGTGTAAAAGAACCGGAATATGCGGAAAGCGAGATTGAAGCTGTTAAGCAGGCGATGAAAAATGATTTTTTATCCAAAACAGTTCGTAAACCGGGCGGGCAACCTTTTAAAATAGGAAAAGTCGGCGGAACAATAAATCTTGTAACAAGCGGTGAACCGAAGTCTTTCAATATTATAGCCAGCGGAGATTCTTCGGCACAAAATATTTTAGAGCCGTTACATGATTATTTAGTTAATTATGACCCATACAAAAAAGAGTTTACTCCACAGGCAGCTTGTAAGTTTGAAATAGAAACACCCGAAAGCGGCGGAATGATTGTTCGATATTATCTGCGTGATAATATGTATTGGACAACAAGTGACGGGAAAGTTCGTGTTCCTGTAACGGCAGACGATCCGATTTTTTGGTATGACGAAATCCACGGAGATGCTGCATTACGAACTTCCGGATATGCCGCACAATTTGTAACAATGGATGACGGCTCGGAAAAAAGAATTACAATCCATAAAGTTGACAGATTGACATTTGAATTTCATCTTCCTAAAGTTGACGCTAATCCGCTTTTATCGACCAATATGAACTTTGGACCGAAATATATTTATGAAAAGGCAAAAAAAGAGCGGGGAATTGAAGGCGTTTTGAATGTTTTGAGTATTGATACAGACTTGAAAACGTTACCGTCTATGGGGCCTATGCATATTGTAGAATATACTCCGGGAGTCCGAATTGTAATGAAACGCAATCCGAATTATTGGAAAAAAGATGAAAACGGCGTTGTTTTGCCGTATTATGAGACCGCAATTTATAAAGTAGTAGGAGATTTAAATGCAGAAAACCTACTTTTTAAAAGCGGTCAAGTTGATTATATAAATGTAAGACATGAAAATCTTGAAGAATATATAAATAGGGACGAAAAAAATTATACCGTATATGACGGTGGAACTTCACTCGGCAGTGATTATATTACGTTCAATCAGAATCCGGAAAAATTGGAAGAGAAAAAGCATAAATGGTTTTCTTCTACGCAATTTCGTCAGGCTATGAGTTGTCTTATTAATCGAGAGCGCATTATCAGACAAGTATATCGAGGTTTGGGAGAACCGGCGCACGATTTTTTCTGTAAGGCGAATCCTATGTATAATGAAAAAATAAAACTCGAATATACTTATGATCCGGCTCACGCTTTGCGACTTCTTAATAAGGCTGGTTTTGATTTTGGTACTGATAAAAAAATGCGTGACCGTGACGGTAACCCGGTGGAATTTGATTTACTCGTAAACGGTGAAAATAATATTCGCCTTGATGTAGCTACAATTTTTGCAGATGAAGCATCTAATTTGGGTATCAAAGTAAATATTCGCAGTATGGATTTTCAAAAGATTATAGACATGTTGACTTCTACATTTGATTGGGATTGTACGATAATGTCATTCGGTTCAAATTATTGGCCTACACAAGGCTCAAATGTTTGGCCGTCTAACGGGCGACTTCATTTGTGGTATCCAATGCAGAAAACGCCGGCGACAGAATGGGAAGCTGAAATTGATAGATTGTATGAGGCAGGAACTTATGCATTGGAATATGATAAAGCAAAGTCAGTTTGGGATGAGTACCAACGAATAATTTTGGAACAGTGCCCGTTAATTTATATTGCTCATCCATATTCTTTTTTAGCTGTAAATAATAAATGGGAAAATATTTTTTATGATACACTAAATGGCTTGGAAAGTGATATACTGTTTTTAAAATAAGAATAGGTTGTGTCTTTTCAAAAAATATTTCAGATTTTGAGGCTGTATATCAACTTTTTTAATAATTAATAATTATTTAAGGATTTATAAAATGAATCAAAAACAAAATACCAGCAGTATAACTTTGAAAATTATAGGAATAGTCGGAGTTTTATTGCTTTTTCTGTTTGCTATTTTAATAATGTTTTCATCGGGAAAAGTACAAAATGTAATGTTAGAAAATATACAAAACGAGACTAAGATATTGGTTCAATCTTATGCATCAGATTTGAGTAACTATATTACAGGTTCGTTAAATGCACTTGATTTTTATACAAAATCAGATGTTGTATATACAAATAAGTCATCGGAAGAAATAGGTAAATGGCTTGTAACGACAGAAAAACGCAGATTTTCAGAATTTGATTATGTACTTTATATAGATGAAAAGGGGAATAGTTTTTATGATTCCGGTAAGAAAGGTTTTCACGGAGACAGAGAATATTTTCGTCAGATTATTAATGAAGGGAAAAGTTATGTTATTGTAAATCCTACCGTTGCTAAGGCTACAGGGAAAATTTCATTTTTTATAGTAAAAGCGGCGGTTAATAAAAATAATAAAACAATCGGAATGTTTGTTGCGACAAAATCTGTTACATATTTGCAAAAGTCGATAAATTCTTTTAGTTATGGTGAGGCGGGTTATTTATTTTTGCTTTCCGGAGACGGAACAATTGTTTGTCACCCGGACAAAACTTTGCAAATGAAAAATAATTTAATAAACGATAATTTAATCGGTTCAGCGGAATTGAAGAATATTGCAGAACAAATGGTAAAAGGTAAGAGCGGCAGTAGTTATGTAGACAGTCTTATAACCCCTGGAGAGAAAGAATTTGTTGTTTATAATCCGATAAAAGGGACTCCGTGGTCGATTGCTCTTTGTGTTCCGAAAAATCAAATGTATCAGGTTGCAAATGAGTTACGTTCAATGATGACCGTTATAAATGTAATAATAGAAATTATAATATTGGGAGTTATTTTGTCTATTTTATTGTACTCTATGGCTCCGTTAAAGAAAGTTGTAAAAACGATTTCCGGAATTGCATCTGGAAATGCTGATTTAACGCAAAGAATTCATATAAAAACAAATGATGAAATCGGAGAGGTTGTTGTCGGATTTAATCTTTTTGTGGAAAAACTTCAAGCAATTATTTCCCAAATAAAGAATTCGAAAGATGGACTTATGAATGTTAATTCTGATTTACAACAGAGTATAGAAGATACAGAAAATACGATGTTGCAAATTGTGAGCAGTATGAATAACATAAAAAATCAAATTAATGCTCAGGGAAACAGTGTAAATCAAACAGTTGATAATATGACAGAAATAACATCAAATATCGGTACACTTGAAAGGATGATAGAAACTCAATCAAATAATGTTTCAGAGGCTTCATCGGCAGTAGAAGAGATGTTGGGAAATATCAGTTCAGTAAATCAATCTGTGGAAAAAATGGCAAACTCATTTGAAATGCTTCAGAAAGATGTCGACAATGGTTCGGCAAAACAACGTAATGTAAATGAACAAATCAAGCAAATAGAAAGTCAATCTCAACTTTTGCAGAATGCAAATGCAGCGATAGCGGAAATTGCCGAACAAACTAATTTATTGGCAATGAATGCTGCTATTGAGGCAGCACATGCCGGAGATGCAGGAAAAGGATTTTCAGTTGTTGCCGGTGAAATTCGCAAATTATCAGAAACGTCTTCTGCTCAGTCAAGAACAATAGGTGAACAACTTAATAATATAAAAGCTTCTATCAGCGATGTTGTTACATCATCAGAGGAATCAAGTGCGGTTTTTGCTGCAGTGTCAGATAATATTCATAAAACAGACGAACTTGTCAGACAGATTAAACTTGCAATGAGCGAGCAACAGGAAGGGTCAACGCAAATCTTGAATGTTTTGCAAGTGATGAGTGAAAGTACGGCAGATGTAAAAAATGCTTCCGTTGAAATGAACAATAAGAGTATTTCAATATTAGATGAAGTTGGAAAATTAAAAGAGCTTTCTGAAAATATAGAAAATAGTATTTGTGAAATTAATACGGAAACAGAAAAGATGAATGAAACAAGTTTAAATTTACACAATATTTTCGGTACAATGGAAAATTCCATCAACAAAATAGGCGATGAGATTGATTTGTTTAAAGTTTAAAATCTAGATTGTTACATGTCGACAGATTTTGATAATTTTGTCGGTAACAGTTATTTTATTATAAATACACGATGATTTGTTGCAGATGTATAAAAGCAAAAAATCATCGTGTATTTTTTTTGTGAAGAGGTGAATATTCGATTATTCTTCCAATTCCATTGACATAGATGGCTGAACCCATTCACCTTCTTGATATTTTTGGTCAACTTTAGTCTTGTTAAACAGTTTCATTAACTGATTTTTACTGTCGATTTGCCAAGTAACTTGGAATATAAATGTGTTTTCCCAAATATATTTTTTCCCCGTACTGTCTTTTGTAGGTGCACCGGAATACTCAAAGTATAATGCCCAGTCGTGTAATTTATGAGCCAGTGAGAACTCTATTTTCTGTAAGTTAAAATCACTCTCTCGTCGGTCGGCTTCACTTGCAAAGTTGAATGATTTACCTAAATCATCGAAGAAATCTTTTGTACCGTCATAATATTGATACATCTTTTTATTTTTGCTTGCTGTTGCAAAATGTAATGTAGTTTCATAATCAGAGCCTTTTCCGAATGTTAAATCCATTGAAAATGAGAAATTCAATGTATTGTTATCATAATAATTTTGCGATGTAGATTCTACGGTTCCGCTGGTTGTCCAGTATGGATCGTGGAATGGGGCGAAATTAAGTGAAATTGCCGGATTGAATGTCACATTTAGAATATTAAATAATGTCGGAATTTCAGTAATGTTGTATCCGAACGAAATACTTCCGCTTTCGATTGCTATTTTATATCCGTGGTCAACATATTCGTATGGTTTTAATGTAAGATTGAACTTCATAATATCCATTAGAATATTTAAACTGAAAGTCTGTGATTGCAAATAAAAATATCGTTCAAAATTGTTAAGGTCGCTTTCTGTTGCATTATTGCTTCCGGATTTGAATATTCTATTTTTGTTGTATTTCAAAGTAGTCGCACTGGAGAATGAAAGCCAATTTCCTTTAGGTAATTTTATGTCAAATAATGAATTTGATAATGTAAAACTAAAATTATGAGTATTTGTTGTTGTTATTAAGTTGTATTTATCAAGTCGTTTTTCGGCAGTCGTATATCCGGAATAATGTCTGTCGACTTCTTTTGAAAAACTAAGTCCCATAGAGTAGGTGAATAAAGAATTAAAAAAGCTTACAGAGAATTTTTCATCAGGATAAACAGCAAAAGGAGAAACGCTTTCATCGCCTTTACCGCTTGCAAATTCACCGATATTTGCAAGATTAACGGTAAAAGTATTTGAAAAATTAATAATTGTAGTTGAGTTTTTTTTGTAACTGTAATTGCTTGAAAAATTCAAATTTTCAAAAATGTTACGGAAATTCTTTTCTGAATCCCAAAAATGCTCACTTTTGTAATATTCAGTGATTAAATCATTAAGATTTCGTCCGTTGGTTCTGTAATAAAGATATTCTTTTGCTGCATTAGTCAAACGTCCGACATTTGTTTTCTGTACATCGTCTTCGCCTTCATAGTCAGTGTAAACGTCTGTTATTTGACTCCAAGTATATTTTACCGGAGAAGTTGACGAATCTTCCAGACTGGTAACTTCTTCTTCCCAAAGCTGTGCTTTTAAGCTGTCTAATGAACTTGACGGTATTATCCAGTTTACTTTAGGTGCGAGACTGAAATCTAAAGTATGCGGAGATTCAGTGTCAAAAATATTAAATTTTAATGTGAAAGTAGAATATAAGTTCTTGAATATTCCAGCCCAGCCTCGTCTTGTAAAATATCTGTCGGAATCGATTTCTTCATAATTTTCAGTATTTAACATGTTGTTTACTCGATTTAAAAGATTGAAATCAAAAGAAGTTTGTTCATTGTAAGTAAATAAATCCAGATTAAGAGTGGTTTTTATATTACTTCCTTTGAGTAAATCAAGTCCGAAAGAAATATCGTTAGTCATTGTATCTGAATATTTTAATGAAAGTTCGGAGTTGTTTCGATTATCATATTCTCTTGCCAAACGGTCTGAAAGGATTGAGGCATCTTTTGTGGTACTTTCAGAATAAAGTTTTTCAAGGTAACTGTTAAAAATATCCATATCATCCCAGTATTTTTTCCAAGATAATGTAAAGTTTGGAGAAAGTCCTAAAATCGGACTGCTTGCATTTGCAAATTTAAGTAATGAAAAGTTTCCGTTTACAGTCAAACTGGCATTATTATTTAATGAAAAACGCATGAGTTTTTCTTTAAAATCAAAATTTCCGGTAAGCATTTCTGCCACATTATCTAATTCTGGGTCGTTTCTTTTTGCTTTTTTATAGAACGAAAATTTATTTTCAAGCGTATCGGAAAATGAATATTTTAGACTGAAATCAATAAATTTAATTTCGGAACTGCTTGAATTTTTTATTCTGTCAAAAGTTGATAAGATTTCATAAGATTTCTCTTTTTCTTTCTCCTTTTCTTCTTTTTTTAATGGCATTTCAATTTTATTTTCACCGTTTGAATATATTTTTTCGTAGTAACCTTCAACTTTTCCGCTGGAAACTTGTCCTGTAGATGTTCCGGTTAACTTTTTTCCGAAGAATGGTAATAGGTATTTATAATCGATTTCTTGTTTATCTGTAGAAGCATCGATTAATGTTATATTGTCAATGTTTTGATAAAGCTCTTTTTCTACTTTTAAATCTTTTTTATTTTTCTCTTCCTTTTGTGTATTTTTATTACTCTTTATAGTGTCTTTCATTTTTATAAAGGTTTGATAGTCGAGAAGAGTCCCGTCGAATGAAACTTTAACTTTAGGTGCGGAAAAAGTGTCGATGAATAATCGTTCGCTTCTCGGATCTTCTACTTCGCCGATTTCCAATTTTGTTGTGGAATATTCTTCTACTGCTTCGGCAGTGAAATTGGCTGTTGCATCAGCTTCGATTGTAAAGTTATTCAATAATCTTAATCCGAAAAGGTCTGGAATTTTTTTAGGGCTGAAAGAAAATGACAGAAAATTAGATGTTGAAGTTATTTTACTGGCTTTTTCTTCATCCTTAGTTTTGAAAATTGTATTACCGGCTTCATTTGATTCAATCAAATAAGTGACAGCTTTCAGAGCCAAATCTATGTATGAAAAAGATGTCGCTCGGTTGTAATAATCTCGGAAGAAAGACGTATCGGATACGTATTCTAACTGACCTTTATATCTGAAGTTCATAACATTTTTAAATAATTCACCATTGAATGTAAGATATTGTGATGTTCTGAAAAACAGCGGATTTTTTTCCCAATTGAAATATGTATTATCCATTACGGTATCCCAATTGAATGAAGAACCGAGAGGTTTATCAGCCGGATTGTACGGAATATACAAGTCGGTTTCGGTGTCTTTCCAAAGTCGTCGTGAAAATCCGTAGTCCGTTAACAAGTTTATTTCGAAAGGAAACTTAGGATGTTCAATTTTTGCATAAAAAGAAGCTCCGTAATAAAAACCTATATTGGTATAAGCGTCGGCAAAAAGCTTTAATGACAAATCGATTCTTTGAGTTTCCGGTAGTTTTCGCCATTTTGGATGTTTTGCATAAAATGGGTGTGAATCATAAAATTCATTGAGCCATTTATCCATATCACTTTTAGTAATTGTAAACAATGCCTCGCCTTTAGGTGCGGCACGACGACTTGAAAGTCCCGCTTCAAGATTTGTACTGGCATTAACATTGTCATTACTGTTACTTTCACCGATTAAACTGTACGTAGTTTGTAAAAACCAACCTTCACGATTTCGGTAACCTATAGATGGATTTAAATCGATACTTTTTGGATGATAGTAAACCGGAATATATAAAAAAGGAATCGGACCGACATAGGCTACACCGCCGAGTAATCCCCATTCACTGTCTTTGTTTAACCATAAGCGTTTTACTTGAATACTGTAATGTGGTTCTTCTTCATCACATGTGGTAATTCTTCCGTTGTAAAGAATAGATTCTTCTTCTCCCAGATATGCAATTCGTTCTCCGATGAAAAATGCACCGTCAAGTCCTGATTGGTCTTTTTGTTTGATTTTTGTTTTCCCGTTTAGTAAGGCTCCGCGATTTAATCCGTAATTATAAAAAAACTGTATTCCGTCAAAATCTAGGTTATCATCTCTGTATTTTACATTTCCGATTCCGGACAATTCTTTATTTTTCAAATCTACGAAAATTTCATCAGCTTCAATTTCACGTCTGCTACTTTTTCCTTCATTATCATGCGTATTAATAATAATTTTAGCTTTTCCTATTATATGAAGGTTTTCTTCATTTTCTTTTTGAAGCTTTATCATTTTTAATTCACCGGCATGTTCAAGAATGATTTTGTCTCCGGTATAAGTTTTTTCACTGATTAATTTGATTCCGTAATATTCAGCCAGTTGATTTCTGTATTCGCCGGCGGTGTCTTTCGGAGCTAGTCCGAGTGCCATAGAACGTTGTTTTAAATCATTGTAATCAGCATTATTTAATTCTCGAGCGAGAGTCTGTAAATAAAAAGTTTCGTTTGATTTTCTCCAATCGTTTTGTGTGTTTTCTGTAGAAGACACAGTTTCCGAATCGACAGAAAAAATTGACAGCGGCAATAAAAGAAAAGCCAGGATAATATTTAACTTTGAAAACAGAACTTTTATTTTAGAAAAAAACGGTCTGATTTTAAGTAAATATTTTATCTTTAAAATAATGTGATTACTTTTTGAAAAGTTCACAAAATGCATATTTTTTTATCTTCTTTCTCTAATATTTGGGATATGTTTTTAATTATTTAATCTAAAAAAACTGTATAAAAATATCAAGATGAATGAAATCTTATATTTTCAATAGTAGAAAAACATTTCACTATACCATATAATGAGAATTATAACAATCTTTTGAATTGATTAGTGTTTGATAGATATTTCAATGATGTGTGAAGAGGTGATTTTAGATGAAGAAAAAAATATGTTTTTTGTTATGTCTTTTAAGTTATGTGTTCTCCGGTTGTGTTTCAATTTCAATTAAAGAAAAATCAATTGAACGCATAGATTTTTCTCTTATACCGATAGCTTCAAAAAACACAATAATGAAAGTAAAACCGAAACAATTGTATAATGTAAAAGTTACGATTAGAGAAGAAGGGAATAAAAAAATTATAAAACATCCGAACTATTCTGAATTAGTATTTGAAAGTGAAGATTTTGAAGTTATTCAGCATGATAGATGGAATTTGATAGTTGCAGCTAAGTATCCTAATTTGAATCATTTATATGAAAAGAATTATTACATAACAATGTATGTTAAAGAAAACAATTTCGGTGGAAGTTTTGGTAAATGGCTTATTGATTGGAAGGCTTTTTATGAGTTGGATTATTCCGGGAAAGACGGAGAGGACGGAGATGACGGTCTTGCAGGAGATTCTGCTGTTGTCATAAATAGAAGTTATTCATTAAACGGAGAGAACGGAAGTAGTGGAAATGTAGGAGAAAACGGAGAAGTAAAAAATTTGGAAGTTGCATTTTTGTATGCAAATGGTGATGAAAAGTTTTCGGATGATACCGACAGAATGCTGATTCTTTATGATGTTCAACAAAATGAAACAATTCTGATGAGTGCAAGTCAACGTATAATACTAAATTTTCAAGGTGGTAACGGTGGAAATGGAGGTGACGGCGGCGATGGTGGTGACGGAGGTTCATTTTTTCAATCTCAGCGATCTCGTTCATTGGATGGTGGCGACGGTGGAAATGGCGGTAACGGAGGTAACGGTGGAAATGGCGGAGTTTTAAAGTTGATTCTAGCGTCCGGACAGGAGTTGTCGAATATTTTTGATGTTCGTTTGCATGGAGGTTTTGGTGGCAATGGCGGAAGGGGCGGTCATCGCGGAGAGGCCGGAGTTAAAGTTTATCATACTAAAGACGGGCGAACTTTTGAAAAGAGAGGTTCTGACGGAAGAAGAGGTATTGATGGTAAGAGGGGAATAAACGGTAACAACGGAAGTCTGTTAATGCTGGAATTAAATATCGGAAAAATGTTTAATAATTGTCCGGATATAAGGAAGTTGCTAGAGTGAAAGTTTTTTTTAACAGCCCAGACCTGTATCTCGTTTTTATATATTAAAAAAATAGTAAATTTTAAATGACTCTTTGCTTGCAGCAATCTAACACAAATAGAAAAAAATATTTTTGAGGTT
>JBGUUT010000080.1:0-15618 GCA_045133795.1 Spirochaetota bacterium | reverse complement strand
AAAAGAAAAGAACGCTTCTAAGATGAGTTTGCAACGCAAACGAATGAAGTATTTCTGCAAGAAATACCAAGCGTAAGCCTAACGGTAGTTCATTCTCTCTTTGTTAAGAAGTCTCAATCTTACCAAGTGTAAGCAGTCAATCTTACCAAGTGTAAGCAGTCAATCTTACCAAGTGTAAGAAGCCAATCTTACCTTGTGTAAGTAAGCCAATCTTACCTTGTGTAAGTAAGCCAATCTTACCAAGTGTAAGAAGCCAATCTTACCATATGTAAGTAAGCCAATCTTACCTTGTGTAAGAAGCATAATTAGTCATGCTGAAAATAAAGCAGCCCAGACCTCTATCCCATTTCAGAATCGAGGTCTGGGCAATACTTTCAAAATTTCTACAGTATTTTAAACTTAAACTATTTGATATCTTGCATTTATTCGATAAATTAATATGATTTAGACAACTTAATTTTACTCAAAGGTGATACTGATGATTTCTGATTTTCTTTCAATTACAATAGGTGATATTTCCATATTTGCAATATCATTAAGAATTCTTCTGAGTTTCATTGCAGGTTTTGCAATGGGAATGGAGCGTGAAGTTCATCAACATCCTGCAGGTTTAAGAACAATCATAATGATTACAGTCTCATCTACATTATTGATGATTTTATCAATGAGTTTACCTGATATTGTCGGTAACGGTGACCCTGCAAGAATTGCGGCACAAGTAGTTTCCGGAATTGGCTTTTTAGGCGGTGGTGCAATTTTACGTCAAGGAATAAATATTCGAGGTCTAACATCAGCTGCAATTATCTGGGCTGCAGCTGCGATGGGACTTACAATAGGTGCCGGATTATATTTTGCCGCCGGATTTACTCTTACTGTTTACGTACTTACACTGCTGACTATAGAAAAATTAAAATTGATATTCATACAAGCCGAACATAAAAAAAATATTGACCTTGAATATATCGACATCATTCCGAAAACCGAAGAAATCGTTAAGATATTAAAAGATTATAAAATAGAAATACTAAATACGGATATTCACTATCAAATCGTCGAAAATAAAACAGCTTTCACATTTTCAATTAATATTCCTAAATCCATAAAACCAGAAGATTTAAAAGAGCGATTATCTACTCTCGGGACGCTGACAAGTTTATATCTACACGAATAATATCATGCAACACTGTACTCTCTTTCAAAGTCCAATCGGAATACTGAAAATTACAATCAAAGATGATTTTATTACCGAACTTTCACTTACAAAAGAAAACTTCATACCGGAAACAAAATCAACTTCTAAACTTCCGGAAACAACCTGCAAACAATTAAGCGAGTATTTTTGCGGAATGCGAAAGTCTTTTGATTTGCCTATAAAATTGAACGGTACTGATTTTCAAAAACAAGTTTGGGGTGAATTATTAAAAATTCCTTACGGAAAAACATGCAGTTACCACGACATTGCGATTGCCGTCAAAAATCCTAAAGCCTATCGTGCCGTAGGACAGGCAAATAATAAAAATCCTATTCTTATTTTAGTACCGTGTCACAGAGTCATCAATAAAGACGGAACTCTCGGCGGTTTTGCATTGGGAAATGATATAAAAAAGAAATTACTTGACTTAGAAAAAAATATCATTTTAAAAACCGTGAATTAATTAAATTTAGTTGCAAGTATTATTTTGCCAAAATGAAAAATAAATTTGATTTTAAGAGATACTTCAACAAGATATTTTATGTTTATGTTCGCGGTGTAACCGCAGAAAATCCAATGCAAGGAATATATTTTTGTAAACCATAAGTTTTTTGTCTATAAAAAAAATAAAATTGCTTTTCATAGAATATTAAAATGTGATAAAAAAAAGCAGGAGTTTTTAAAATGGAGTTACCTAATAAAAGACCAGATGATATGGCCAGAATCACAACATTTGAGCTGGCAAACAAATTTATTGAAGAACAAGTTGCTCTTGTTCGTGAACAGATTAAAGATAAGAAAGTTTTACTCGCACTTTCAGGCGGTGTAGACAGTTCCGTTGTTGCGGCATTGTTGATTAAAGCTATCGGCAAACAACTTGTTTGTGTTCATGTTAATCACGGTTTAATGCGTAAAGGTGAAAGCGAACAAGTTATAGAAGTTTTTAAAAATCAACTTGATGCAAACTTGATTTATATTGACGCAACCGATCGTTTCTTAGATTTACTCAAAGATGTAGCTGAACCTGAAAAGAAACGCAAGATTATAGGCGGAGAATTCATTAAAGTATTTGATGAAGAAGCTCGTAAACTGGAAGGGATTTCATTCTTGGCTCAGGGAACAATTTATCCGGACATTCTCGAAAGTGACGGTGTAAAAGCTCATCATAATGTCGGCGGATTACCTGAAGATATGCAATTTGAACTTGTAGAACCTGTTCGCTTGCTTTACAAAGATGAAGTTCGTGTTGTAGGTGAAGCTTTGGGATTGCCGCATGCAATGGTTTATCGTCAGCCATTCCCAGGTCCGGGACTTGGAGTACGTTGCTTAGGTGCTATCACTCGTGACAGATTAAACGCTTTGCGTGAAGCAGATGCTATCTTACGTGAAGAATTTGATAATGCAGGGCTTGCAGAAAAAGTTTGGCAATATTTTATTTCAGTTCCAGACTTTAAAAGTGTTGGTGTACGTGACGGAAAACGCTATGAAGGTTGGCCGGCAATTATGCGTGCAGTAAACACTACCGACGCAATGACTGCTACAATTGAAGAAATTCCATACCCTGTTTTGCATAAAATCACAGCAAGAATTACCACTGAAGTTGAGGGCATAAATCGTGTAGTTTATGATTTGACACCAAAGCCGGTAGGTACAATTGAGTGGGAATAAAAATTCATCTTTCATAAGATAAATTAAGGAGTGTTTTTTCACTCCTTTTTTTTAATTCCTTGCAACAAAATCTTAGAATCGATATAAGGAGAAAACAAAAAAAATGCTGACACATTACGGTACGCAAACTATAGAAACACAACGCCTGATTTTACGGCAGTTTAAATATGAAGACATTGCAGCCTGTTTAAAAAACTGGATTGCCGATGAAAAAATCCAGTCTATGTATGCTGAGCCGGTTTATACGACACACGAAGAAGTAAAAGAGCTTTTTGATAAATACATCTCCTCATATTCCGACGAAAATTATTATCGCTGGGCTATTATTGATAAAAACAGCGGAGAATGTATCGGACAGATTGCCTACTTCTGGGTCGAGAATAAAAATCATTTTGCAGAAATTGAATATTGTATAGGAAGCAACTTTCAAAGGAAAGGTTTAGCTACGGAAGCTACAAAGGCAATTATGAAATATGGTTTTGAAAAAATTAATTTGCACAAAATCCAAATCTCGGTAAAAGAAATAAATCCCGCCTCTCGACGTGTAATAGAAAAATGCGGTTTTGTATACGAAGGAACTTTACGTGATTATTTCTTTATTGACGGTAAATACGTAAGCAGACTCTATTATTCATTATTACGTTCGGAATGGGACAAATTATAAAAGAACATGAAAACTGAAAGATGAAAATTGAAAACGGCAATGATAAGAGAGAAAATTAAATGACAAAAAAACTCCGGTTTCAAAAAGAAACTCGGAGTTTTAGGTAAAATAAAAATTATTTTATTGCTTATTTAATTACACATACTTCCCGATTTACAAAAAACTATTCGCAAATAACGGAATCTGCCGTTACATCTGCAACTAATTTTATATCAACTATTTCACTGTATCGCCCGGACGGACAATAAGAAATCGCTCGAACCGTAGTATCTTGCGGTAAATTTGTCAATTTTTCCATATAAAGTGTAGATTCCGGATATTTCGGCTCACTTCCATCAAGTGTATAAAAAATCGAACCGTTTCTTCCCGCATCCATTGTCACCGTATAGCTTCCGTCAGTCTGTTGTGTAGCTGATATCTGCGGGGCTTTTACCGGCGGAAACAAACCTTCACACGAAACAAAACAAATCAAACATATAAAAATCAACGCATTGAAAACTTTATTCATAACATCTCCCTAAAAACGAAATTGAAATCCGCTTGCCGATACTTCCCAATGCGGTTCTTCTTTTTTCATAGCCTTTTCCAATTTATATTCGTTTACCTTACGTATTATACTGTAAAACATAATCGGCAATGCAAAAAGCAAAATCAAAGTCCCCACGCAAAACAACACAGAACCGACACAACAATAAACCATCATCGACGGATAGGAAGACATACGCACACTTCCGTCACTGTAAACATTTTCTATCTGAAAAGCGACATCGGTAAACATTCCATTCGGGAAGCTATCACTAGGAATAAATCCCATTACAATAGAAGTAACTAAAATACTTACGCCTACAGAACTTGCAGTAATCGAACCAAACAGTAAACCGTCAGTTATTTTTTTCTTCTGTTTAAAAGCTGCAACATCAAATTCTTTTGTTTGTTCTGCACTGTCTTCTGTCTGAATTTTTACTACATCTTCATTTTCAATTGAGAAAGAAGGCACGACTTCTTCCTTTTCTTCAGTTACAACTTCATTTGCAAATATAGGTAACACAATTAATAACGGTAATAATATAAACAATATTTTTTTCATCAATCAGCCTCGCATTTTTAATTTTGTTTTTTTCCGGCAGTCGGGAAGAAATAAGTAAAACCTATTTCCAGTGATGCCGCTGAAAAACACACATGATATGTCGTACTGAGATTTTTATAAATCGGCGGAATAAACTCATATACATCTTTCATTTGCTCTTCGTTATAAAAAAATCCTTCCGCTGTGTTATAAACAACCGGTGTAAAAGGAAATAATTTCTTGAAGTTTAAAAAGAATGCCCAATTTTTATAATTTGCATAAGCTCCGATAAAAATATCCGGAGAAAATGTAAGTGAAATTGTCGGGTAATCCTTCTCACGGTAAGGACTGTAATAATTCGAAAATTCCGGTCCGATAGTAAAACTAAGCCCAAACTGTAAACCAAAATATTTTATTATCTGCTGACGGTACAATACATCAGCTTTGATTCCTACAAAACACCCGTCAAATTCATAGCGATATGTACCGCCTGTAGCAATACTGAAAAAATGCGAAAGATTAAATTTGTGAGCAATAAATCTAAATCCGGGAGCAATATAAAGTCCTTTTATAATATGTATAGGCAATGTAGAATCTGCTACTACAGCAAAACCACGTCGATAATATCCATAACCGACAGCTGTAGAAACTCCTAATGATAACTTTTTCCATTGATTATCTTCATAATAACCATACGCTGTATCTTTTTTATCATTGACAGCTTGTACTACATTTTTTTCCTCTACAACTTTTTCTTCTGCACTGATACTGACTGTCGAAATAAAAAACATTGCAAACAATATGCACAGTAAAATTTTATTCTTTTTTAATACCATCAAAACCTTCTATTTTATTATTTTAAATGCCTTATATAAAAGTCACATTATTTTGTCAATTTCTGCCATCTCAAAAATCGAATATGCCGGTTCTTCATACGGATGAGCTTTTTTTAACGCCTCGACAACCTTGCGAATAAACTTTTTTTCACAAATCATTTCTACTTTAAACTCTCGAACTTTTTCCAATTCGCCGGATTTCCCGATAAAAGGATTGCTTCCGTCCATTGGTAAAAATTGTCCGTCACCCAATGTCTGCCAGCAACAATGGCTGTAATTCCCCTGCTGTCCTGCTCCTGCTGCAAAAACTGCATTTTTCACCTCTTCACAATGACTTTCAGGTACATAAAATTCTAATTTATACATTTTGCTTTCCTTATAATTTTTTTACTGCCCAGACCTCGATTCAAAAACAGAATATCACTGTTTCCACGGTCTGCCTTTGTCAAGCCAGCCTTTCGCCTGCCAATATTCCTTTTCCTCAGGTGACGAGCCCATGCCGTTTTTTTGCATCATTCGCATCATGTTAAACATAAATCTTGTTTTAAAACCGACACGCACTTTTTTGTTTTTTGATAATTCGGCGGCAAGTTTTGTTACGGATTTCTCGATTTTATTCTTTTTATCGGGATTCACACTTTCCCAGTTCATCGCCTGTACCGCAAATCCCAACCGGCTTATTTTTGGAACGCCCCAATAAAACAAAGTATTAGCTATTTCTTTTGTAACTTTGCCGGCTCCCATTCCTGCCGCCGTCGAAATCACGACAGCTTTTTTATTAAACATTCTTTCGTCCGGACGATGAACCATCCAATAGTTAAAAGTCAAATCAATAAAAGTTTTCATCGCTGCTGACGGCAACATACAATATGTAGGAGAAGTAAAAATCAACAAGTCAGAATCAAGAATCGCGTCCATAATTTTTTGCTTTTCTTTGTAATACGGACAATCTTCAGGTTTTTTTATACATTTGTAGCAACCGACACAAAAAATATTGCCCAAATCCTGCGGCAGAAAAAACTCTTTGACATCATTTGTTCCGTTGATTTTATCTGCAAACATTTTCCCGATATTATAAGAACTTCCTTTATGATTCTGTCCGTGAATAAGTGTAATTTTCATGTTTCTTCCTTAGGTTATATTACAGATTTAAGGTAAAAAATGACCGGCACTCAAATAAAGTCGATACCACTCTTCTCTACTTAAGTTAATTTCCGTTGCTTTGGCGATTTCATCTAAACGATTAATATTCATTGTCCCGGTAATAAGTTGAACTTTTGCCGGATGACGTAAAACCCAAGCTGCGGCTATCGTTGTTTTAGAAACGCCGTACTTTTGTCCCAACTCCCACAACATGCCGTTGAGATTTCCGTAATTTTCATTATCAATAAAACAGCCGCTGCCGTTATCACTTTGAAACGGAGACCACGCCTGTAAGGTAATATCATTCAAACGGCAATATTCCAAAACTCCGCCGTCACGTGAAATTCCTCCGTCGGAATTCATGTTCACTTCAAGACTCTGTGAAATCATTTTGCAATGTCCCAGTCCAAACTGCATTTGGTTCACAATTAAATCTTGATGAAGATATTTTTTCAATAACTGAATTTGAATAGGATTGTGATTTGATACACCGAAATGTAAAACTTTTCCGCTTTTAGCAAGTTCATCAAATGTTTCCGCCAATTCTTCCCCGTCAAAAAGTACATCCGGACGGTGCAAAATCAGAACATCAAGATAATCTGTTTTAAGGCGTTTTAAAATGCTGTCCACACTTTGTAAAATATGCGATTTTGAAAAATCATACATTTTTCCCGGTACAATCCCGCATTTAGATTGCAAAATCATTTTATCACGACTGACATTTAGACTTTTGATTCCGTCGGCGAAAACCTCCTCACATCTACCGTCGCCGTAAATATCTGCATGGTCAAAAAAGTTCATTCCCAAATCTAAACATCGTGCTATAAAATTTTGTAAATCTTGCGGCGGCATATTTGCCATTCGCATACAACCGACACCGACAGTCGGTACTTTCAGTTTTGTTTTTCCTAATATTTGATAATTCATAGCTTTATTTTTTACTAAAAGATTTTTGATATAACAAGCGGAAGTTTTTTTCTCTATGATAAATACAGCCCAGACCTATATTCAATTTCAGCATAGAGGTCTGGGCAATAATTTTAGAATAAATTGATTTTGGCGATAATTCAAAAAAGAACTTGTATAAAGCTAAAAAGGAATAAATATGATTAACTGTTTAATACTCGGACTCGGCGGAGCTGTAGGAACAATTTTAAGATATTTGATAGGATTAATTCCGTTAAAAGAATCACTGCAATTCCCGATAAAAACTTTTGTTATAAATATAATCGGCTGTTTTTTGATTGGTTGCATTGTCGCCTTAGCTTTGAAAATAAATAATTTTAATCCCAAATTAATTCTCTTTCTCAAAGTCGGAGTTTGCGGAGGATTCACGACATTTTCCACATTCGCACTTGAAGCAAACGATTTAATAAAAACTTCTCATTGGGGAATCGCCGTCACATATATAATTCTAAGTATTATTATCGGAATATTTGCCGTTTTTTTGGGACAATGGCTAATCGACAAAATTTCATAACATTTACATAAAAACAAATGAGCAAGATTTTACCTTCTTGCTCATTTATTTTATACAAAAGCTTTTTTATTTAATATCTCTCATAGTTCCGATGAGCGTTTTCTTTCCGCTGCGAGAGGTATATGTATACTCATTATTTTCCTCATAATCGTATCTATCAGAATAACAATAGCGTATTTCCTCATAAAAATATTTTCCGATTTCATCATTGTCATCATAAAAATGATATTCGTTTTTTTCTACCAAATGATTATCTGTTTCTGCATTATTATAGAAGCACACATTTTGTTTATATTTATTTCCTTTATATTCACCATAAGTATAAAGCGTATAATTTTGGTCTTTTCCGTCGGAAATTACATGTTCCTTAACAACATCACCGGCAGAATCATATTCATATTCAACAACTTCACAATAATCTTTAATATCACTTTCATCAATGTCGGAACTCATGGTTACACTTGCGTCACTCAACAAAAAGCTTTCTTTACGTGAATATTTTCCGTTTTCGGTATCATAAAAATATTTTGTATAAAAAGCCTGCGTAGTATCAAAATAATTTTTGGTAATGACTGTTTGTAAATCATTTTCAGCATCATATTCATACAACTTTTCTTCAGTCAACTTTTTCTGTTCCTCATCACTATATGAAAACTCTTTGCTCAACAATTTTTCTTTATAAACACATTTTTTGCTTTCGAGAACTTCTGTTTTTGTCTTTTTTAAAGATACAACCTCTGAATTTTTAATTGTCTTAGTTGCAACTTCCAATAATTCATTTGAAATATTGTAAGTTTCCTTTTTCAACACTTCCGTCTCACCGGTAATATTATTTTTTCCGTACTCCACGATTTGATATCCGACAGCTTTCTTTTCATTACTGTCACTGTCATAAACAGTTACTTTTATTTTAGTTGTATTTGTACTGTCATAAGAACAATATTCACTCAGCTCACCTTTCGAATCATAAAGCCAAGATTCCAAAGGCAAATCATTTGAAGTTCTTTTTTCAAGATAACGAAATACCGGAATTGAATTATCATTCTCTTCAAGCTTCTCTTCATTTTCAAATTTCTCTTTTTTTTGATTATTACCTGTATTTTCTACATCACAAGAAATAAAGAACAATAACATTAAAGAAATAACACCAACTAAATTTTTCCAATTCATATTTTCTCCTTCTTACTTATTTCCCGCACAACGATAAATAACCAAACTCTTTTCGCCGAAATCTTTATGATATAAATTCTTTATCAAACTTAAAGATGTATCAGAGTCTATTCCTATTTCACATTCTGCATCTAATGACTTTTCCAATTTTTTCGTCTTCACGTTAAAGTTTTTATCAACTTCAAATGTTAAGCCTACATCTGCTCTTCCGTTTGCTTCTACATACGGTTCAACATTGGAAGATATATTGGCTATGTTTATTCCCAGTACCGAAAAATCAATTTCAATTCCCAACATTTGTTCTAAACACGTACTTTTTTGTGTAGAAGCCGATATTTTTTCTTTCATCTCAATTTGCAAATCACGAGTTACGGCACATTTTGTAGGTAAAGGCAATTGAAATAACCTTCTTTCCAATACTGAAGAAAAAGCGATTTCGCCGCAAACTTTTCCGGACAATCCCATTTCTGCATTAATTGCACCGTTTGCAATTGTTTGAGTAACTATTTTTGTATTAATTTTTAATACAGAATTCTTCTCGCTAAAATTCACCAGCTCTATTTTTCCGGACTTATATTCTTTAGAAATATCAGCTCGTATTTTTGCTTCGTCCATTCCTAATTCAAATTTACTGCCGACTTTCATTGAACCTTTTTTATTTTTCACCGGAATATCAATATTTGCGTTTACATTTAATAAAGCTTTCAATGTTGTTCCGAATGAAACTTTTCCGACATTATTAGAATAATCTTTGCGTACGGATAAACTTTTATCCAAAACTTTTATTTCGCTTCGGCTGCCGACAAGGTTTTCATCAAGCGTAACTTCTATATCTTGCTCCGGAAGTTTATAAGATTTCAAAACCTCATAAAATGCCGGTTCTTCTGTTTCAATAACTATTTTATTTTGAGTTTGGCTTATAGAAACAATCTTTTTTGCTGTCTCATCAACATCAACAAATACTTCGCCAACTTGTAATTCCATTAAATTATTCTGTTTAAAACTTCCGTCAGCTTCTACAAAATCTATTCCGTAATCAGAAAAATCAGCAACATCTGATTCATAAACGACTTCACTGTTACCTATCGCAACAATTTCCGGTAAAGACACTGCTGCCATTAAAAAAACAAATATTGATAAAAAAACTTTTTTATAATCCATTTGTATATCCTCCAATCATATCACAATCACTATTTAGACTTTTCTTTTTAATATTTCCGCTATTATCTGTCTGAACAATATTCTTCAATTCTCCGTCTTCTCCATATTTATACTCACATTCAAAACTAATGGATTTGTTACGAGAATTAGTTTCTTCAATAACCTTTCTGGTAATCTTTTTGTCACTGCGTGAACATTCTTGTGAAATGTAAATTTCTGATCTATCGCCTGAAGTTGAAGTTTTACTGATATGTTGTAAATTTCCCGCCGTATCATAACTATAAATACGTAGTATCTTTTCCCCGGACAAATCGGTAATTTCACATTTTTGAACTTTTTGCATTTGATTTAGCCAGTAAACCGTTTGTCCCTTATCGCTGTTAATGATAACTTGAGTAAGTTCATCGCCCTTTTGACCGCTTCCAGTAACTTGCGAACACGCTGTTAATGATAAGAAAAGACTCATAATTAAAAAAAATATTTTGTAATTCATATTACCTCCTATTTATTGAAACAGAATGTAATTATCAATTACTATACAGGCATTTTTTTTACATATTTTGATTTTAAGAAATAAAAAAAAGACTGCTTGAAAAAAAAGAAGTGTACCAAAAACTGAAAGAATTTTAGGTACACTTCAAGACACAAACAGTCTTTTTGCAAATAAACAATTTCTGCATTGATTTTTACTTCAATGCAGTTATAAAGGATTACATATTAGACGAAACTCTAAACAAATAATTTCATTATTATCTCAAATTTCTTCACAAATAATTTCGGAAACCTCCGGTTTATTATCTGAAACAACGACAGCCTTCTCCAGCAATTCACAAGCACTTTCAATATCGCCGTCGTTATAGCATAAAGTAAAAATCTTATCACCGATTTCAACTTTATCACCGACGTTTTTCAATACCTCAATCCCCGCATAATGATCTATAGAATCCTCTTTTGTACGTCGCCCGCAACCGATATAAATTGAAGCAATTCCGACATTATAAGAATCTATTTCTGTAATATACCCGCTTTTCTTTGCACAAACAGTTTTCGTGTGTTTATACAAGACTTTAGGATTTAATATATAATCAACATCACCACCTTGATGTTCTATATTTTGCAAAAACAACTTAAAAGCTTCACCGGACACAACGGCATTTTTAGCCATATTTAAAGCTTCATCTAAAGTCGCAGCTTTTTCTGACAAAAGTATCATCCATGCAGCCAATCTGTAAGTCAATTCCATTAACCGCTCATCGCCATTTCCCTGTAAAGCCGCCGCACTTTCAAGCAGTTCATTATAATTTCCGATTGTTCTTCCCAAAGGTTGATTCATATCACTGATTACTACTTTGATTTTCTGTCCTGCAGCTTTTGCAGTTCCGATAATATATTCCGCCAATTTTTTAGCAGAAGCAATATCTTTCATAAAAGCTCCGCTTCCGCATTTTAAGTCAAGTACGAGAGCATTACTTCCTTCAGCAATTTTTTTTGACATTATCGAAGATGTTATCAGCGGTACTGATTCCACTGTCCCCGTTACATCACGCAAAGCATACATTTTTTTATCCGCCGGAACAAAATCTTCTGTTTGCCCCATCATTACATAACCATCGATTGATAAAATATTACGCACTTCCTTTTCATCCAGAAAAACACGATAACCGGGAACTGATTCTAATTTATCAAGCGTTCCGCCCGTATGTCCCAGACCTCGTCCGCTCATCATAGGAATTTTACATCCACATGCAGCAGCTATCGGAGCTAATAATAAACTTACTTTATCTCCCACGCCTCCGGTTGAATGCTTATCGACTTTTATTCCAGCTATTTCCGGAAAATCAAAATGTTTACCGGAAGATATCATTGCATTAGTAAGTAACCACGTTTCTTCAAAATCCAGACCTTGAAAAAAAACTGCCATTAAAAATGCTGAAATCTGATAATCGGGAATTACTCCGGCTACATAACCGCTAATCAATTCATCAATATCAGCTTTATTTAATTTTTCACCGTTTCTTTTTTTTATAATACAATCTACAGCTCGCATTTTTACCTCCGTATTAATTTAATTATAAAAAAAACTCCCGAATAATCGGGAGTTTTAATAGAGAAAATACTTTTATTTACTATTTTTGTCTTCTTTGAACTTTTTCATTCCGGCATTCAAAAATAAAACTGACATAATCAGATTCAATATTGCAACAATCAGCACTGAGAAAAAAATCTTCATATGCAAAAACTGTCTAAATACTTCAACTATCATGACGTTTAATGCCAACCAAAAGAAAAAGAAAAAGAATAATCCTAAGATAAGGTTTGCTGTACCGACAAAATAACCTTTAACTTTGTTAATGAAATTTTCCGTAATACTTTGAAAGAAAGTATTTGCACTTTTTTTCACCAACCCCATCAACGGATTACAAAGAAAACCGAACTTATTTTTTCTTGCCACAGTGCATTCCTGTTAAAGAAAAAATTATTCCGGTAATAAAGCCCACAACCAAAGAAATTGCAACAGTAAGAAATACATTCTCTTTCAATTTTTTTTCAGTTTCAGGTAAATAATCATTTTGAATCATTTCCTTTAATTCTGCTATTTTATTCTCAACATCATTTTTTACTTCTCTGATAGCATCTTCAAATAATTTATCTTTTTTTTCTTCAGCCATTTCCAACTCCTGCAAATTATTTTTTATCAAAGTTTCTGCGTTCTGTATGTACTTCACGTCTGCTGTTTCTTTCATTTTTATCATGATTAAAACGTTCTTTAGGACGATTTGTATTTGCAGCTCCCGGTTCTTCATCTAAAATCATTGAGAAATTAAGACGTTTTTGAGAATCAATTTCCATCAATTTTACTTTAACAACCTGACCGACTTGTACAACATCAGTAACTTTTTCCACTCTGGTCTTAGCCATTTTTGAAATATGTACCAAACCTTCTTTTCCGGGGAAAATCTCTACAAATGCACCGAAATCCATCAAACGAGCAATTTTTGCATCATAGATTGCACCCACTTCAGGGTCATTTATAATGCCGTTAATGATTTTCTTTACTGCATCTAAATTTTCTCTGATTGTTCCGGAAATATTTGTAGTTCCGTCATCTTCAATATTAATAACAACTTGGTAATCTGCACACAATTGTTTGATAACTTTACCCTGTGAACCTACAACAGCTCCGATACTGTCAACAGGAATCATAATTGTATCAATTTTCGGTGCATATTTTGACAAATCAGCTCTAGGTTCTGAAATTGTTTTGTACATTAAATCAAGAATTACATTTCTGGCTTCATGAGCTTGACGAATTGCACTTTCTACCATTGCATAAGTCAAACCTTTAATTTTTGTATCCATCTGAATTGCAGTAATACCTTCATAAGTTCCGGTAACTTTAAAATCCATGTCGCCGCTGAAATCTTCCTGTCCCTGAATATCAGTAATAGTAAGGAAGTCATCATCTGTTTCTCCGGTAATAAGACCGATTGAAATACCTGCAACGTGAGATTTAATAGGAACTCCGGCATCCATCAAAGCCAATGATGAAGCACAAGTAGACCCCATTGATGATGAACCGTTTTGTCCCATAACTTCAGAAACAAGACGTATAACATAAGGGAATTTATCTACATCCGGAATTACAGGTACCAAAGCTTTTTCTGCTAATGCACCGTGACCGATTTCACGTCTTCCCGGTCCGTTCATTCTTCCACATTCACCTACAGAAAACGGCAATGCAGAATAAGCATGCATATAGCGGCGTTTTTCTTCACCTTCAAGACCTTCGATAATTAATTCTTCGCCCGGAGCTGCTAAAGTTAAAATATTTAAAACCTGAGTTTCTCCACGTAAGAACATAGAACTTCCGTGAACTCTCGGTAATACACCAGCTTGACATTCCAACTCACGAATTTCATTTATCTTTCTTCCGTCAAGACGGCGATGTTCTCTTAATAAATGATGACGAACTGTTTTCTTGAATACATAATCTAAAGCTTCTCTGATTGCCTTCTTATTTTCTTCAAGTTCTTCTTCTGTAAAAAGTGCCAATACCGGCTCTTCTACGTATTTATCATATTCTTTACGATAAATAGAACCATCAGCTTGTCCTTTAAAGAACAACTCTATTTTTTCATCAGCCGTAGGTTTGATTTTTTCAACAATCGCCATATCGACTTCTTTTTCAACATAGTCAATCTTCTTTTTACCAGCTTCATCTTGGAATTCTTTCATCGCTTTCGCAATTTCTCCCAAAGGAGCAAAAGCCGCTTTAAATCCGGCAAGCATATCATCATCACTGATAATATTTGCAGCAGATTCAATCATTATAATTTTTTCTGCATTACCACCGAGAACAAGTTCAAAATCTTGTCTATTGCATTGTTCAATTGTAGGATTTACTACAAGCTCTCCGTCAACTTTACTGATTCTGACACCTCCGATGTTACAATCGAAAGGAATATCACTGACAGCAAGAGCTGCAACTACAGCTGTAAGAGCCAAAACATCCAACGGCTGTGTATTATCAACAGCTAAAACATTTACAACAATCTGTACTTCTCTTGTCAAATCTTTTGGGAACATCGGACGAATAGAACGGTCGATAATTCTTCCTTTTAATATTGCTTCATCACTCGGACGTCCCGGGCGTTTTGAAAATTTACTACTTTTCAATTTTCCGGCCGCATATAAATTTTCTTTATATTCAACCTGTAATGGGAAAAAGTCTAAATCATTATTTTCCGGTCCCATAGTCGCAATCGCTTGGATAACATTTTCTCCTGATTGCAAAGTAATACTTCCATTTGCTTGGAAAGCATATTCTCCGGTTCGGACAATCATTTCTTTTCCGTCAACCGTGAATCTTTTTTCTTTAATTGTTCGCATTTTTACTCCTGTTCTTCCATTAAATTGGAAACATTATAAACAATTTTTTGATGTGTGTAAAATGAGGAATTCTATTTTAATATTTACATCAAAATACTTGATTATCTAATGCTTTAAATGGGGAATCGCCCAGACCTTGATTCCAAAACAGAATACAAACCTAAGCTGTTATATTATTTCATCATATACAAAAAAATATCTTCTGATAATTTTCTATACAATTTGCAATCTTCTGATGGATTAGCCCAGGCCTGTATCCCATTTTTATATATTAAAAAAATAGTAAATTTTAAATGACTCTTTGCTTGCAGCAATCTAACACAAATAGAAAAAAATATTTTTGAGGTT
>JBGUUT010000079.1:0-7586 GCA_045133795.1 Spirochaetota bacterium | reverse complement strand
GCTTTACATCATGCAGTCGAAGGCAGCGTAAATCAAATGTGGACCGTAAGTGCATTGCAATTACATGCAAAAGCTGTAATTGTGTGTGACGATGACGCAACCGATGAATTAAAAGTGGGAACTTACAAATATTTCCAAGACATCGAATCAAAGAATTTTGATAACGAAATCTAACGATTATTTATAATCAAGGAAAGGGACAGACCTCTATACCAAAACAGCATAGAGGTCTGTCCCTTTACAGTTACGGGCTGTAACCAAAACAATCCTCTCTACATAAAAACCGGAAAGCACAAAGACTTCCCGTTTTAGTTTATTTTTAATAAATAGATTAAGCTGATTTTATTTGCACAATTTCTTTTTAATAAAGAACAAAGCACCCAAAAGCATTGCAACTCCGCAAATTAAGGAAAGAATTGCCGATTTTGTAAATCCAGCAATAATGTATGTAACAAATGAAATTGCTGCCGTACAAAGGACATAAGGCAATTGTGTTTCTATATGTTTTACATGGTCGCACTCTGCTCCGGCACTTGCCATAATAGTCGTATCAGAAATAGGAGAACAATGGTCACCGCAAACAGCACCTGCCATACAAGCAGAAATAGAAATCACTCGTAATGTATCCGATGAGTCAGGGAAAACAGCAATACAAATAGGAATAAGAATCCCGAAAGTTCCCCAAGATGTTCCGGTAGCAAATGCTAAACCGCAAGCTATTATAAAAACAATTGCCGGCAAGAAATTCATTAATCCCGAAGCACTGCCGCCGACTACGGTACTTACAAAATCTTTTGCCCCTAAACTGTCAGTCATCGCTTTTAATGTCCATGCTAAACTCAAAATAAGAATCGCCGGTACCATTGCCTTGAAGCCGTCACAGACACACGCCATACAGTCTTTGAAACTTAAAACCTTGCGAATCGTAAACAAAATCAATGTTATAATCAATGTCGCAAAACTTCCCAAAACAAGACCTACAGAAGCGTCAGAACCGGCAAAAGCATTTATAAAATTGCCCTTGTTTTCACCGTCACCAAAAAAACCGCCGGAATAAATCATTCCGATTGTACACATAAAAATAAGAATCAAAATCGGCAAAACCAAATCGATTACCGTCCCTTTTCCTATAGGTGTTTCGTCAAAATCCTCTTCGTCATGTTCATGAAAACTTTTTTCATATTTCGCCATTTTAGAGAATTCAAACTTCATCAAAACCATCGCTACCATCATTACGATAGTAAAAAGTGCATAAAAATTGAAAGGAATGGCTTTTATAAAAAGAGCAAGCCCGTTTTCTCCCTCTGTGACAAATCCGGAAACTGCCGCAGCCCATGACGAAATCGGTGCGATAATACAAACCGGAGCAGCAGTTGCGTCGATTAAATATGCAAGTTTTTCTCTTGAAACTTTATATTTGTCTGTCACCGGACGCATGACACTGCCGACAGTAAGACAATTAAAATAATCATCGATAAAGATTAAAACGCCCAAACATATAGTAGAAATCTGAGCTCCGACTTTTGATTTAATATGCTTTTTTGCCCAATTACCGAATGCGGCAGAACCGCCGGCATTATTCATAAGTGCTACCATTATTCCCAAAATTACAAGGAAGATTATAATTCCCACATTATAACTGTCTGAAAGTTGTTTTATAAATCCATCCTGAAAAACATGGTCTACGAACTTAGGTAAAGAAAAACCAGTATAAAAAACGCCCGCAATAAGGATTCCGATAAATAATGAAGAATAAACTTCCTTCGTTATTAATGCTAATACAATGGCGATAATCGCCGGTACTAATGACCAAAATGTTCCTATCATAAAAACTCCGTTTATTTAGTTATTTTTGTAAAATCTGTAGTCAATGGTTCTTTTACATCATCTTTGATAAGTTTTTCCATTACCTTGATAGTGTAATCTAACTCATCGAGAAGGTTTGCCGAACAATATGTTTTGATTTCTTTTAATGCTCTCAAAGCTCTTTCATTTGTCATTATTTTCTCCTTAAATATTACAATTTATAAAAATCGGCTTGTAAAATTAAAAATATTATTTTTGATTACAAAAAGTCCCCCGGCTTTCCTTTTTTTGACATAAGGGACAGACCTTTATCCCAAAACAGCATAGAGGTCTGTCCCTTTAAGCCCGAACGATATGTTTTAGCTAGCCCGAACGGTCTTGTACAACTGTTTGTAACGATATGTTCCATGCTCACCACAGCAGGAACAGTAGCGATACATTAAAATATCTCTTCTGTACATAAAAAAACGGAAAGCCTAGTAGAAGCTTTCCGTTTTATTGCACAAATTAGTGACCGGCACCTGAACCGATATACAATGCATATCGGTACAAGTCTCCCGGAGTAAATCCAACAGCAGCTTCCCAACCTTTTGTTGTCATATCTGGATGAACTTCAACACAAGTTCTGATACTTGTAACTTTATATGCAAGCGGAGCTACCATTGTTTCCCATGCCCCGTCTTTTGCTCCGTCAAAGTTTGTATCAATGTTACTATCAAAGAATGCTAAGTTCATTCCGTCATAAGAGTTTGCACCTGAGATATATGAAATATATGGTGTAGTACCAAATAATGTCATATCAACCCAAGAAGCACCTTCTGCGACTACAACAGGTTCTGTGAATGTATATTTAGTAGCACCTTCAGCAGAAGCATTTGTAGATTTGATATAAACTAACTGGTTTTTACCGTTTTGGAATGCAATATGTATACTTCCGGATGAATCAATTTCACAAGTAATAGATTCTATAGAAACTCCTATGAATGATTTATCATCTGTAACCTTTTGAACCTTCCATTTGGTTGTATCACTTCTAGGATTTTCTGCAAGACCTCTTGCTAATTTTAGAACCTTATAAGCTGAATCATAATATACAACAACAGGGTAACCTGATTTTGTTAAAGCAAGTCCTGCATATTCACCTGTACCTGAACTTCGTCTTTTTCCATCTTCAAAATCACTACTGTCAAAAACACTATTAGGTAAAACAATTGATTTTCCATTACTATAATATGTACCTGTATCATGTGAATCAGAACTGCCGTCAATATTTACCCAATCAAATTCAGCACTACCATTACTCTGTGAATTTTCCCCTTTTGAGTTGCTGTAATGAATAGAAGAAGAAAGTCTATCATAATAAACCAAATGAATACGATCAGATGAATCAGAACGTTTTACTCTTATGTTTCTAAATTGTTGTAACATCCTATTGTGATAAAACAATTCATGTTTATTAAATGGGAAAGATCCATAACTATCACCTGCGGATTTTTTATTTGCATTTACATCATAAACATAAATACCACCTGCATTATTAGTATTAACTTTCCAGTTAGAATCTCCTCCTCCTTGGTAATTAGCTGAATATGCAACATTTACAGTACTAGTGCCAGAAACATGAATATCCGTTTCTTCAGATGGGTCATATGCATAGAAAATCTTAGTTCTTGAACCACCTAACTTTGAATAATAGACACTAGCATCAGAATAATTAGAGAATGATGCATATAAAGTTCCATCACCTCCTATAGACATAGCAGGATATACAGGGTTATCACTACTTGGGAAATAACTATTACTATAATTTTCCCAAACTCTTACATAACGGTCATCTGTCCAGTATGTAGAAGTTGCGTTGTATTGATTTCCTTCTCTGTTATATTCAGGAGTATTACTATTTATATTATTTATAGAACGAATTCCATTTACTGTTATCGATAAATAACCGTCTCTTGCAGTATCTATCATTGTAAATGCAGTTGATGTTCCCCATTTTGTAAGATTTGTCATAGTATATGAAGTACCGGTTCCGTCTTTATTTGTTGTAAGAACAATAGAGTGGCTACCAGCAAAATCTTTATCGCCTAAGTTAAATCCTTCAATACAGTTATCCGTTTGTCCACGCAACATTGGAATTGCACCACTTTTTGCTCTGTTTGTGTTGTAAGAACCATTTCTGTAAATAGCCTTAATATAAGGTACAACATCCATTTGGTAAGTATCAGTTTCCGATGTATTTGGTGTGCCGTAAACAACCGTATTACCGTTAAGTCCGGCTTTACCTTTGTCTTCTACTCTAGCCTTTACAACCACATCTTTCTTTGCAACACCGGCAACCTTTGAAGTATCCCAATGAAATTTCCAATTAATGTTGTTGCTGTCTTTAGTAAACTCATCGCTTGAGATTTCACACGCCCAGCTGTCACTAGCCATTGTGCCGAGACTTTTCCACACGCCGTCAGCATTACGTTCCGCTACTTTAAATTCTTGTGCATTTCCTTCACTATCTTCATTAAAACCCAAAACAGTCATATATAATGCATTTACCAATACATTATCACTTGCAGTTCCGCTGATTGTAATTTTTCCGGAAACTTTCGGGTCTCTGTCATAAACACTACTTGAAGTATCACTTGTGCTCTTTTCTTTAAATGTATCTGTCGGCAAATCACCTTCCAGTTCTATATGACCGTTTGCACGGCTGTTTTGATAAAGAGAATTGTCACTTTCACTGTTCCAATAGAACGGCTTAATTTCTACCGTAGGTGCTGTTGTATCAAACAGTCCGGTATCTGCAAGAATATTTATAGTCGCACATTTACTGTCTTTTCCCGGAGTTTTGCCTTCGGTTTTGTCCCAGATTTCGATTTGCAATTTCTTATTTTCTTCGTTCTTTATTTCTTTTGCCAAGAATTCAAGCTGTGAGATTTCCATATCCAAATCTGCACGTAAAACATCGCCCTCTGAATGTACATTGCTTAAGTTTTTTAAATCAGACCATCCATAACCGTCAATTTTCCATCGCCATTGCAAACCGGAGTTTCCGCCTACAATCTTGGCTGTTATCCCTGTTTTACCTTTGATAGTCATCAATGTTTCACTGCTTTCCAAAGGAAGAGTTAATTCAGTAACTTTATTGCCGTTAGGTAATTTTCCGTTGACTTTTACATCTTTGACACATTCCTCAGGCACTGTAGCATTGTAAATATTTGCAAATCCGGTATGTTTTTCATTTTCTTCAATAGTACCGTTTATATTATTATCCATTGCAAAAGTGACTCCCGCAATACGAGGCGTATTATTTGAAACGCTTCCATAGCAATCTAACGGCGTAACATTTCCGGCTTTATCAAACGCTACAAAATGTATATCAGTATCACCGTCGAGAATATTTTCACTGTTAATCGATACTGTCCAAGTGTAGCTTGCTCCGCTTCTGTAAACTCCCTCTACCATTTGGTCGCCGTCATCAAAAGTGATATTATTGGAATCCCCATAGTAAGTAGTCAGACCGCTTTCGATTGTAAGATTGTCTATCACTTGTGCTATTGAAAAATAAGCTTTATCTGCACCTGTTGCCGGAGTTCCCGCTACAATTATTTCATTTCCGGAAATGTCATTTATTCTGTAAATTATACCGCCGACTTTTACCAAGCCACCTTTTCGCACATTATCAGGCACACCGGAAGTAAGTGTTATTTTATCATCTTTGATAGTTGATATATCAGCCACACGCCAATAAATTTCGTCAGATGAAATCAAGTTTTCTTCTTTATCATCTATATCATAACGATTACTTTCTCCCTCAGCTCCTTTTTTGAGCATAGGGTCTATAACGTAAGTCGTACCGCCGACAGTTCTGGTAAAATACATTGCGATTCGTTCAAAACCGCTTTGATTTTCACCTACAGAACCAATTTCTTCAAAAGTTCCGTTAATAGTATAGGTACCGGTTACATTTTTAATAGTATAGGTACTGGTTACATTTTCAATTTCAGTTCTCTTAGTATTATCAGAAGATAATTTTTCTACAGCAAATGTCGGAGGAGCATTGTCATAATTGATCGCAAAACTTGCTGTATTTGATGAAGGATTTTCAGTTGATCGGTCAGTCGCTTTTAATATAAAATCAATCGTTCCGAAATTTTTTGTCTCCAGAGGAATCTTAAAAATATGTCCCTTATTATTGGTTCCAAAAGTTTGTTCCGTAGATTTTTCTATATCACCAATCTTTCCGGATGATACAATTTTTTCTATTTCAGAAATTCCACTGTCATCTTCTACGGAGCCTTCCAAGTACCAGCCTTCTCCGGAAATCCAAGTATCGGCTTCGTATAGTTTTCGTTTTAATTCAGTTCCTGTACTGTCATATTGTACTAATGTTAATTTTTCGCTTTCCCCAAACAAAGGAACACCGTTGTCAATGTTGAAAATTACAATATCAGACATTGTAGTTTTGGTAGATTTACTTACGGCATACGCACGAATTGCAATGTCGCCTTTAAGCTTTTTATCTCTGTTGATTGTAAGACTCCAAGCTGTTTTACTTGTCGAATCTACTTCTATACCGTAGCCTTCTTTTACGGTATACCCCAAATCTTTAATTTCTTGTTCCCAAGTAGCAGAGAAAGCATTTCCGTCATAACTAGGGTCTATTTGAATATAAACGTTTTCTATTTCATTAGTCAAAACTTGGGCTGTTCCGGTAATACGAATAGTTCCACCAAGTATTTCACCGCCGGTAGGATATGAAAAATCTACAGTCGGTTTGTCGCCGTTTGGTAGTACATCCAAACATACAAATTTCGGGGCGCATGTATTTCCAAATAAATCTGTAGCTTTTACCCATAAATACAGAAAATAACTTTCTTCTTCACAATTTTCTATTTTATCTATTCCATAGAGACGTAAAACTTCATTATTTAAAACGTCTTTATTAAATAAAATTTCCCAGCTTGCAAAATTATTACCTTCCGAATCTTCTATTTGTTCATATCCGGATGTCGGAGCTGTATTTGTAGTACTAAATGCGTATTCTACTGATTTTGTCTTGTGTGCGTCACCGGTAGAACCTTTTATTGTATTTTGGTCAGAACCGTAAATTTTCACTCCGTCACTATGACTGGTAATCGAAATTGACGGTGCATCATTATCAATATTTACCTGAAAAGTTGTGGCTGTCAATAAACCGCTGTTGTCGGTAACGCTGGCTTTGAATGTTAAATAACTATTTTTTATATCTGCTATATCTACACTGTATACAAAATAGTCGTAATTATTAACATTTCTATGACTTAAAAACTCGATTTTCTCTGTCAAATCTATAGTAGAACATTCTAATTTTGTTTTTTCGATATTTATTCCGTTGGTATCAGTTGCACCGAATAAAATATATATTGTTTTTTCGTCACCCCCGAAAATTTTATCAACAAATGATGAATCCCAATTTGTTTCATCTATTGTTCCGTTAAAATCTGATTGCCCTTTTTTATTGAAATAAATATTTGTCAAACTTGGATTACTTGTATCTACTTTCAACGCAAAACCCGTTTCTTCCGGATTAGTTGCACCAAAAGTAAGACCGGTAGAATCCACAATTTTAGGAGTTTCCAAAATATTTGCTTGTTTCGATATAAAAGTCGCTTGTTTTCCGTCGATGACTTTGAAGCGAATGTTTTTTTCTCCGTCAGTTTTAAAGTTATATTCCCAAGAACCGCTGCCGTAACAATTGGGACTCCAATTTTGTCCGCCGTCTTCGGATATGTATATTTCTAAAG
>JBGUUT010000078.1:0-16074 GCA_045133795.1 Spirochaetota bacterium | reverse complement strand
GTTCCATTTAGCTGGAACGATGTGTTCCATTTAGCTGGAACGATGTGTTCCATTTAGCTGGAACGATGTGTTCCATTTAGCTTCGGTGAATGTACGCTGTACATGAATGAAGTATTCCTCACGGAAATACTTCATTCGTTCCTTACGGAACTCACCTTAGCTCCTTATGTATCCTTTTTATCAAGGGACTTAAGTCCCTTGTTTATGTGGGATTTACTAAAATTTCACGCTCAGTGCCAACGCCACGCCGGTAGGTTTTTCCAAGGCGTTACGCTTTTTGTCACAAGAAAGCTCGCCTTTGTTGCCGGAAGTGACTCCGATATCCACTGAAAGCCGGTTCGTTTGACCTTTCAGCCAAGCCGACATAGCAAGGCTTGTTATCATGACAGGAAGAGTTGAAAACACACAACCGCTACCTATAAAAGTAAAAATATTACCGAAGATTCCGCAATACGGATTAATTACAGAAGAACAAATCAAGCCGATTCCGGTCAATGTCATCACGCCGCTTACAGAGCAAATAACCCCCGATATGATTGAAGCTCTTTTTAGTTTCACCAATTTTTTTGCTATAAACGGTTGTATTTTCTCTAACGCAACGCTTGAAGCATGGAACTTCTTTATTCCGGAAGACAATAAGACACTACCGGAAATTAATGCTCCCAATAAGTAAGCTGTTGAAATACCGGTTAATGTTCCACTTAAAATAATAGAACTAATTGACAATGAATCGACTAACAATGCTACATTTGTTACCGTACAAATATTAAATACTGTCGTCGCTGTTCCAAGTAAAAGCCCGCCGGCATGAATCTTATTTATTTGTGTCATTAAAAACTTTTCTTCTTTTACTTCTTTTTCATTACAAAAAGCTACACTTGCTAAAACCAGAAAACACATAATCATTAATAATCGCTTCATTTTATTGCCTCCTTGTTTATGCGTGAATATTTAAAATTTCACGCTTAACGCCAACGCTACGCCGGTCGGTTTTTCCAATGCGTTACGCTTTTTGTCACAAGAAAGCTCACCGGTACCACCGGAAGTGACACCGATATCCATAGAAAGCCGGTTTGTTTGCCCTTTCAGCCAAGCCGACATTGCAAGACTTGTTATCATAGCAGGGAGAGCAGAAAATAACATTAGCCCTCCAATGGTTGAAAAAGCTATTCCACTATTAAACAACACCACATTGTATGTATTAATTATTCCCCCGCATATCATCCCAGCTCCGATTCCTCCAACAGTCAAACCTACGCAGTTTATAATTCCTGTAACTATTGACATTCTTTCCCAATTTTTAATCTTTGATTTGTAATATTTTGCCAACGTCTTACTATCACAATTTTGACGTTTTTCTCGATAATACTTCACCCCGCTACCAAGCATTATAATTCCGGGAATAAGAAAACCTATCGATGGAATAATCATAGCTGGAGCCAACATAAAACCAAAAGTACTAACTGTTGTTATTAGATATACAGATAAAGGAATAAATCCTGATGCCCATATTCCCGAATATGACAAAAAAATGCTTCCCATAGCAATTCTTCTCACTACATTATATGTTTTTGCTTCTATAGATTTTTTGTCCAAACTAAACTTCGGTGTAACATGTGAACTTTCTTCCACTGTGGCAACTGCCGGATTTTCTACTTCATTAGCAAATGTTTGCATGATTGGGAAAATTGCCAGTATGACTGTGATGATTAGTAATTTGTTCATGTTTGCCTCCTAATTAAATGATTTTATTTCTTTGTCTTCAATTAATTTTGGGTCTATTTTCGAAATACATTTCAAAAATAAATCATGAATCCTTGGTAATTGATGTTGACAACCAACACCGTCCCACATATCTAAATCAAAATCTCCATTTTGAGAAAAATGAAAATATAGATTCATTAAATCAATAAAAATAGAATGAGATAAACTTGTTGTAACCCTTTCTACATAATCGAAAATATTCCAAAGTTTTACATATGGATTCATGTACATGAAATAGAAATCATCATGACTACTGTTTTTAAAATCTCTTTCATTAATATTAGCAAAAGAATTATCTAAAAGTTGGGCTTCTTTTCGATAAGTATTGTGATTTCCAGAAATGCAAGCAATAACTATGAATCTTACCATTTGTACTATTGCAAAACTTCTGGCAATTGAAATAGTTGTATAATTTAGAAGTTCTTGAACCGTGTATTCCCATTCATAATTATAGGAGAATATTATTGTATCATCAAATGCCGGCGGAACAACTCCGTCCTGATTTGAATAAAAATTGTACATCTTAACTTTCTTATCACCGTCAAGGGACTCAAATGTTTTATCAGGGAATTTAAAGCAATCTCTGTTAGATTTTTCGTTATCTCCTATATCTGCCGTACTTGTTCCTATACCGTTAAGTCCTACTACAAAGGGGATTTCACCGGCGAAAGTTTCCATTTTATCGGTTTGCAAGTTGTGCATAGTAATGTTGTTTACTGTTACGCCGTGGGAGTGTCCTATTAATATTATTTGTGAAGCTCGGCAATTAAAAAGGTTTGAGGCGACTTTGTCATATATAAACTTTTCCAATGCAACGGCGGCTTTGTCACGGTGGTCGTAGTTGTTTTCGCCCGACCAGTTAAAGTAATATGCTTTGTCATTTTGTGAATAATCAAGGTTCAATGCTTGTGCTACAGACGGTTGTTTAAAAAATGCTGCCGTATTTCCCTCGCCGTTTTCACAGAACATATAATAGCTTCCGTGTTGTTTAGCTTCGGTTACCCATTTATAAAAAAGTGTTCCGTGAGTAAATATCACGATTCTGCTTGTCGGTACATTGTCAAGTTCAGCTAAGAATTCTCGGCTGTCGTCAGCTTCCTCTGTTACTTCAAAGCACACTGCAGTATGAGCCGAATACAAAGCATAAGTACAGCTTGTAGTTACTCCGCTTGAATCTTGTTGTGAAGCAGTTTGTATTTTCCAATATCCTTCAGTTGCTTTTCTTTGGTCTTCTTCGAATGTGTCGTATTCATAACCGCTTGAGTTTCCGGATGTAGTGTGTGATTTCATATTTACGGTGACTGTTTTTTCATATTTAAAATATGATATTCCTTTTTCTGTACCGTCATCTTTCAACAGCGGAACACCTTTTACAAACTTCTTTGTAGGAATATACAGCTGATCGTTTTTTTGTAGGTAATAAGCAACGCCGTCTATATAAAAAAGATTATTGGAATGTACTTCTCCGGATTGAAAACATGCGTCACTTACCGGGTTTTCTGTAGCAATGATTTTAAACTCGCCTATGTTCTGTGAAAAGATTGCCGGAGTTTGCGGAACTTCTATTCGTACATCCGGCTCGTCTGCATCAATAAAAAACATATCATTTTCAGGTTCGGTCTGTTCTACTCCGGCAAAGTCTGCAAGTTTTGATACCATTTCCATGGCAATTTCGTTTGCTTGGATGTAGTCATTTTCACGAAACTTTTCTTGTAATTTTTTTGCGTCATCGACTAAATCAATATGTTCTTTTGCTTCCTCTTCGCTCGTCAAATTTACAAGGTATGAAGTCAAATCCCACAGCGTTATTTCTTTTGTCTGTCGCAGTCTTTTTCCGTTTCCCGAATAAACAAGAAAATCAAAATTAATCTTATTGTCACAATCAATATTTACAGTATAAGGAAAATCTAACGTCACTTTTTCACCGGGCGACATCATTACCAACATCGGCAATCTTCTCAACTGCACAAATGACGGAACTTTATCAAAACGTAAATAAATCAATTCTGGCTGTTTTGTATTATTTGTCAATGTAACTTTTATTTGGCTTTCAATGCCCTTTGTATAATAACTGACATCCGTTTGCACCGAAAAATCATTATCAACCGCATTTACTTTAATTAAATGTTCACGTTTAATTTCCGGATTATTTTTTGATTGAAAAATCACTTTGATAATAGTGTCTTTTTCTTCCGTAACTTTTGCCGTAATTTCTATTGTAATATGAGATTTGCCGTTTAATGAAACAGATTTCTTTGACAATTTTACTTTTGCCAACTCAGAATCTGTACTGATAGAATAAGAATCTTTGTCATCGCCATTGTTGTAAAGTGTTACAGATGTAGTAACTTCCTCATCTAAAGGAATTGTCAAGTTTTCACTACCGCCGACAGAAAAATCTACAACTTGCAAAGTCGTATCTGTTTGTGCATTGTCATTTTTACCGACTTCATTTTCCTCAAAAGAAGCTTGTGAACATGACAAAAATATTAATAAAAAAGATAAAACTACATAAAAAAATATTTTTTTCATTGTTATCACCCGTAATTGTAATTTTTTTTATTTTTTGTAAGCTTACTTTTTAATATTAATGTTTATTTTTATAATAATTGCAAGAGAAAATATTTTTTTAAGTTTATTTCAAAATTTTACATTTATACTTTTGCAAGAATATTAACAAGCCCAACAGAAACAAATGTATTCCCTTTAGCTAGCTTTCGCTTGGTATTTCCCGATGTGTTTAAATTAAAATCCTAAATCTTCCTTGATTATCAATAAAGTTGCCGGGAATGCAGGAACAGTATTTGTAATTGTCGTAGTAATAAAACAAAGGCTGTCCGATGTATTACAATTTAAGCATTTTCCGGCTTTAGTACATGGATTATTTGTTTGGAAACGTAAGTTATTTTGTACTGCTGCAACATTTTTTGCATATTCCATTGCCGAATTAAAATCTTTTTGAAGTTTATTCCAACCTATTACGAATATTCTTTTTTTCGGGCCGAACGTTGCGGCTGCATTTCTGTTTCCGTTTTTGTCTATCAAAATTAATTCACCGGATATACTTACACCGTTTGCCGAACAAAGAAAAACATCCGCAGTCAAAGCTTTTCTCCAAATATTCACTTTTTCCTCATACGTCAAACCGACAGCATTTCTGTCTAATAAATTGGGATAATCTGTAGTATTAAAAGTTTCAAAAAAACCGATTTGTTCCAGAGTTTTTGAACCGCCGAAACCTATAATATCAGTAGTTTTGATTTCATTTTTCAACCAATTAACAGCCTCCGCAGAAGTATCAAATGTCTCGACCTGAAAACCTTTTTTAGAAAACTTTTCTGCCGCAATATTTAATAAAATCTTTCTCTGTTCTGTCAGCATTAATATCTCCTTTTCTTCTTAAATTGAAAATTGATAAAAAATGAAAGTTGAAAAATTATTTTCTTCATCTTGTTTTGACTACACTCACCAACCAAATACAACACCGGTCAGTGAGTATTTCAACTACGCTTTGCTCGGTATTTAACTAACGTTAAATACTTCGTTCATGTACTACGTACATTCACCATAGCTCAATAACCACCTGTCGAACTGCCGGTTGTTGGGTTTGTCGAAGCACTCTTTCATCTTTCAATTTTCTAGTTTAGAGCTGCTTTTACCGTATTTGCTACATATGCGACATCATCGTCACTCATTAATGTATGAACAGGAAGCGATATTTCATTTTTGTACATATCATACGCATTCGGGTAATCTTCAATTTTGTAACCCAAACCATGATAAAACGGATGCATAGGCAACGGAATAAAATGTACATTACAAGCGACTCCCGATTCTGCACATCGTGCAATGATTTCATCACGAATTGCTTCGTCCGCATTGCGAATTCTTAATGTATAAACATGATTTGATGATTTAAACTTTTCACTTTCCTGCGGTAAAATAAATCTGTCGTCCGCCCCGAAACTCTTTTTGTACAAATCAAATATTTCTCTGCGTCTGGCTAACAGCTTCGGATAACGTTTTAATTGTACAAGTCCCATTGCTGCTGCAATATCAGTCATATTACATTTATAACCGGGCAATTCTATTGAATATCGCCAGCTTCCGGCTTTCATTTTTGCCAACGCATCTTTACTTTGACCGTGTAGGCTCAACAACTGTAATTGTTTATATACTTCATCACCACAATTAAATGTAACCGCTCCGCCCTCTGCCGTTGTTAAGTTTTTTACAGCATGAAAAGAAAATACCGAGAAATCTGCCAAAGCTCCGCTTTTTTTCCATTCATTTCCGGCTTTATATTCCGCACCAAACGAATGTGCCGCATCTGCAAGAAGTAACGGGCGAGATAATGTCTCCTGCAAAGTTCCTTTTTTAGGATTATAAAGTGATTTTTTGCTTTCTAAAACCTTATAAAGTTCCTCATAATTACACGGGATTCCGGCTATATCTACGGGAATTATTGCCTTAGTTTTAGATGTAATTACTTTAGCGACCGCATTCGGGTCAATATTAAAACTTCCGGGCAAAACATCGGCGAAAACAACCTTTGCTCCTGTATGCAATATTACACTTGCAGTAGCAGTATAAGTATAAGGCGTTGTAATTACTTCATCGCCCTCACCGATTTGAAACAGCCGCAATACCAATTCCAAACCGGCAGTTGCACTGTTTAAACAAATTGCATGACACACTCCGCAATATTCCGCAATCTCTTTTTCAAACTGTTTTGTCTTGGGACCGGTAGTTATCCAACCTGAACGCAATGTATCACAAACCGCCTGAATCTCTTCTTCTGTTATATCCGGCGGAGAAAATTGAATCTTTCTTTGTTCCATAATTATTTTACCTGACTCATAATAAACTTACGAATAGACTCTTTATCATAAGTTTGTGCTACTACAAGGAAATCTTCCATCAATAAAGGCAATTCGTCCGGTTCATAAAAAACACTCTTTTCTTCCGATATGAACAACTTCTCAAATTCCGTTTTAGTCAGCTTTTCGTTATCGGTAAGAATTTCTTCCGTCAATTTTTCACCCGGTCTTATTCCGGATATTTTAATAGGAATTTCATTTATTGTATGACCGCTGAGTAAAATCATTGACCTTGCTAAATCCATAATCTTAACCGGTTGTCCCATATCCAAAATAAAAATATTTCCTCGTCTCAATGAAGCTGCTTTTATTACCAAACGAGCCGCTTCACGAATTGACATAAAAAAGCGTGTCATTTCCGGATGTGTTACGGTTACCGGTCCGCCTAGCTGAATCTGGCGTTGAAATACGGGAACTACACTGCCGCGAGACCCCAGAACATTACCGAATCTTGTAAGAATAAAATTAGTTTTTACTTTTTTATCATTCATGGAAAGTACAATCTGTTCTGCAATTCTTTTAGAAGCCCCCATGACTGATGTCGGTTTTACCGCTTTATCCGTAGAAATAAGAACAAACTTTTTCACATTTCCTTCAATCGCAGCCAAACAACAATTATATGTACCCACAATATTATTTTTTATTGCCTCGTCGGGATACTCTTCCATTAAAGGGACGTGCTTATGTGCCGCTGCATGAAAGATTACGTCCGGTTTAAAACGCTGTACCTCACACATCAATTTATCTTGGTCTTTCACGTCACCGATAACGTACTCAAAACGTGAATCGGCACCGACAGCTTGCAATAATGTATGAATAGAATTTTCTCCGTGTCCGAATGCGACAATCTTACGCACCGGCAAACAGAGTATCTGTTGTAACAGTTCCGCTCCGATTGACCCGCCGGCTCCCGTAATAAAAATAGTCTTATCTTTGTAATAAGACGAAAGTTTTTCCACATCAAAAGTAACTTCCTCACGTCCGAGCAAATCACTCGGTTCTATAGGGCGAAGTTGACTTGATGTCGCACTGCCTTCTATAATCTCAATCATTCCCGGAACAATTTTGATTTTTGCCTTTACTGTATAAAGAGATTCTAAAATCCGTCTGATTTGCTCAGATGAAGCACTCGGAATCGCAACGTAAATTGTATCAGCATTATATTTTGATACAATATCTGTTGCTTCACTTATTTTACCAAGTACCGGAATACCTTCAAAAAACTGCCCGGCAAGTGAGTCATTATCATCTAAATATCCGACGATTGAATATTTATTTTTCTTTTTAGTATTATGCAAAAGTTCATGGACAAGCATTTGTCCTGCTGCACCTGCACCTATTACGATGACAGTTTTCATGAATTACTTCCTTATTTTATTCTTCATTACCCGATGTTTGTATCAATCCCTTTAAATAACCGACATTCGGATAATTCGGAGGTAGTTTGTGCAATGCTTGATAAGAGAGCGAAATATTATTATTCAAATAATTCGCTACGGCACATAAATAATAAACCTGATATAATTCATCTTTTTCCGAATCTGCAAGAGTGCCTTCCCATTCCACCAAAGTATCAAGACACATTTTATAATTTGCATCCAGCAAATGAATTAATGCGATATACAACGGCGAAACTTTTTCATTTTCAAGTATTCTTGTTCTTACATCCTGATAAGATGTTTGATTCTTTTGATACATAGCAAGAAACAAACAATAAATATCATAAACAGAACGTTGTTCTTTAGACATCGGCATAGATTTTACCGTATCCAATTCTCGTTGTGCATCAAATTGTCTGCGACTTTCCAAATAAAAACGAACAAGTCTGAAATATGTCGTCAAATCTGCATCTGCACGTTCACGCATTTCAAGAAGTTCTTGCTCTGCTCCGTCATGAGAAAGATTTGCTCCTGCATATTTTATTTTTAAAATATCAAAAGTTTTATCATAAGTTCCGGTAAAGCTCTTTTGAAGATTTTTACCTTCTTCAAGATATTCTAATGCTGCATCGGCAAAACCATTTTCACCATGTAAATGTGCCAAACGGAAATAAAAATCAGAATCAAACTTTTCTGCATCTCTGGAATAAAGTTCGCTTCCCTGTTTCAACTTATGAACAGCTTCTGCAAATTTCCCCTGCTTCTTTGAAAGTAACGAGCCGTTTTTAAAATAAACAGGCTTTTTATATGCAAAACGACGATTTAAATTACCCAAAGCTTCTTCTGCCTGTGAGAACAGACCTGCACAGTAATAAATATCAATCAACGCCAAAAGTTCTTGCTCATTGTAGTCACGACAATCGGGAATCATTTCATAAAATATTCGTGCTTTTTCATAATCTTTGCTGTAAGCGTAATAATTTCCGATTCTCGATAAAAATACAGGGTCAGTTTTATAAAGAGCCCGAATTTCTTTATTTTCCAAAAGCTCTGCCAACTTTACATTTCGCTCCTGAAACATACAGGATAAAATTTGTAACTTCGCACCGAAAACACGCATTTTAGGGTCTAATAATGATACTCGCAAATCATCCGAAATATCATTTTGGTCTCCTTTGAGCAGCAAAACTATATTTTTCAATAGAAAAAACTCTTCAGTCTTTGACTTATCATCAAAAGTTCGCACCAACGGCTCTTTTTTATGAAGACATGACAACGCTTTGGATAATTGGTTTTGTTTTACATAGCAATGCACTATCTTCTTTGTAAAAGAATAATCTCGTTTTCTCACCGGAATTCTTTCTAATTCTTTTAATGCACGCTCGAAATTTTCCTGCATCATATAATAGGTTGCAGTTAAATCTATAAATTCCGGAGATTTTTTCAATTTGCCGTAATTTGCATCTATAAAAATCTTAGCCGCAGTAAAATTTTCTTCACGCAATAACAATTTTAAACGATTAATACTTACTGACAAATCATTAGGCGACAATTCTTCCAATTGATTCAAAATCTCAAAAGCCGCCGGAATATCCGAACGGAGTACATTAATTTCAAATAACCTTTTATAGGTAAGAATTTTATTTGTCTTTGAAGGATTAGTATTGAGATAGTTGTAATAAGAAACCGCAGAATTCTCCAAATATCCGTTACGATATGAATCTTCCGCTACTTTGAACAACTTACTGCTTTCTATAGAATCCTCATGATTTCTCAAAGAATATAAAAGAATATCTTTTGAATAATACAAAACCAATAAACCAACAGAAATCGCAAGTATCAAAACTCCCAGAAAGACATATTTCAATACTTGCGAAATATCAGCTGAAAATTTAATTTTTTCGCCGAATAATTTTCTTTTTGACTTTTGGTTGTTGTTCCGGTTGTTTGTTTTGTTTTCTTTTGCTGATTGCATCTAATATTCCATTAACAAATTTGTAAGATTCCTCTTCACCGAATTGCTTAATTATTTCCACAGCCTCATTAATAATGATTAAATCTTCGAGATCTTCATACATCATTTCATATATTGCCAATCGCAAAATTGCTTTATCCACCATTGAAACTCTGGAAAAATCCCAACCTTTCAAGCGTGAAGTAATCAACTCATCAATTATTGATAGATTATCAAGAATCCCTTTTACAAGGCCCTGTGCATACAAACGAGCTTCCGCAGAACTTTCAGACTCTTCAAAAAGAGTAATAAGAGCCTCAGGCTCCTTATGTTCAAATTCATAAGAATAAAGAGCCTGAAATGCCAGAATTCGTCCTTCACGTTTATGTTCAAAATTTTTGCCTATAGTATTATTCTTCACTGTTTTCATATTCTTTCATGTAATATTTAATTTCTGCTTTCTTACGTAAATCTTTCATTAATTCAAGATAAGTTTCTTGATTAATTTTTTGCATTTCATAATTTTTTAACTGCTGAACAATCGTACTTTTTGATTCTTCAAATGAAAGAATTGTTTTTTCTTTCTTTTCAATAGCATAGAAAATATGGAAACCGTATTGAGATTCACAAATATCTGAAAATTGACCGGCTTTCAACTGATTAAAAGCTTCAAAAATCGTATCACCGTATTTTTCTCTTGTAATTTTTGCGTATTGTCCGCTCAAAGGAAAAGGTCCGATATAACCACGATGAGTTTCTTTTGAAGCCGGATCGGTATATTCTTCTTTTGTCGCACCGTCATCAGAATAGATAAGACACAATTTATCAAATTCTTCACCTTTTTTTAATCTGGCATGACAATCTTTTGCTCTTTCTTTTACCGCTGCTTTATCATCAGCTTTCATTTGAGCACCTTCCGCATCGATTGTTCTGAAATAGATATGTTTCAAAACAATTTGAGTAGGAACCAAGAAAGATTGTTCGTTTTCTTCGTAAATCTCTCTTAATGAATTGTATTTTGATAATACTCCGTTAGCTCCCGGAATTTCTACAGGAAAATCTTTTGATGATTCAAAAGTTTTTCTGTCCAAAGCTTGTAATTTCGGTGTAGCCATTTTTGTAATAAACTGCTGTCCCAAAACTTTTTGTTTAATTTTATCTTCAAACGCCGCATAAGTCATCTTACCGTCAGTTTCTACATAACGTTTGAAATCTTCATCACTGTACTTATAATTACTGTCAGCTTGAGTTTTCATTTGTGCATATTGATATTTCATCATATTTAATTCTTGATTAAATTGATTTTCATCCAATATCAAAGTTTCTTCTTTAACACGGTCTTTAAGTAAATAATCATCAATCATCATTTCAAGAATTTCTTTTTTAGATAATTCTTTACCGTAAACCGCTTCCATACTTTTCATTTCATTATAAGTTTTATCCAATTCCGCCTGAGTAATAATGTTCTTTCCGACTTTAACGACATTATTACTTTTTACGCCGCTTAATAGGTTTTTCTTCTTTTTTCCTTCTGTTTGAGCTACCGAAGGAAACAAGCAAACTGCAAGTAAAGCAACCAATATCAAAGACTTTATTTTTGACATGAGAATCTCCCCAAAAAAAATTTTTAAACTTATACCATGATAGAACAAGTTTAGCAAATTCAAAATATTAAACAATTTCGTTTTTTATCATTTTTAAATCAACTTTACTTACTTTGAACAAAAAAATCTCATTAACAACCTTAAAATTCTGCCGATAGGTTTAGCGAACAAGATTTTTTTATATTAAAAAGGGACTATTAACTATGGCAGTGCGGGATTTCGATTTCCAAAATAATTTATTCATTGATGATTCTAAAACTGCACAACGGGTGTCGGGACGTAAAAAACATATAAATTCTTTGCAATTAGAAGAAAAAAACTCAACTTCCGTCAAAAATAAGAATTCATTTACAACAAAAGATAACGATAGTTTTCCTGCAAAAAATAAAAGAAAAACTCACAATTCAAATAATTCTTTGAAAATGTCATTGATTATAAGCGGTATCATAATATTTGCTACGGCTTCCGTAATGTTCGGAGCTTTTTCAAAATCACAACAAGAGCATATTACAAAATACCAAGAAAAATTTTCAACCGAAAAACAGCTTAAAGACATTGAACAAAAAATCAGTTCCGTTTTTACACAAAGTATCGAATCACTGCGTTCCGGAAATAAAACTCAAGCAATGCAATTATTACAAGAAATTCCGGACATCTATAATGAAGAAAGCGAATTAATAAATAATGACTATACTGCTTCACAAAGAATGAAAGCCGACTTACTTGTTTGCAATATGTTGCAAAGTACGGCTCAAAAACTATCTTCGGCAAAAGAAGAAACTTCAAATAAACAATGGGACATACTCGAAAGAAAACTTATGCAAATGCGAAAAACTTACGCAACGGCACAAGAATATTTTTCAAAAGGCGATTTTAAGAATGCCAAAAAAAATTACCTAAACGTTCTTTCGGAATTCAATGAAATCGAAAATGCAAACAATCAACTTTTAAAAATAGAAGAAAAAATTAACAATCAACAAGCACAGCCTTTATATAATAAAGCAATTAAATTGTTGCAGACTCCGGGAAATGAAAAAAAAGCTGCTTCAATTTTATCGCAAATGTTAGTTGTCGCACCTTTAAGCGATTACACAGAATTTGCGGCTAAAAAACTGGAAGAACTTGTTACTGCTCAAAAAATTTTTTCTGCACCTCAAAATGTTACGCCTAAACAAGCGACAAATAATGCCGCAGCAAAAGATTTTCAAAATGCAGCCGACAAAGCTTTGCAAAAAAAACATTACACACAAGCCAGAACTCTGTATGCTTCAGCTATTAATCAAACAAATAATGAAAAAATAATACAAGAATGTACTGCCGGAATAATCCAAGCTACAGAACAAGAACTTTCAAATGAACATTCTAAAAACTTCATGAAACATTGCAATTTATTTCGTGAAGCTCTTGATAAAAAAGATTACGCCACAGCTCGCAAAGAATATTTTAATGCGTTGGAAAATGCCTTTGCTCCGTATTTAGATGATTCTTTGGCTGAATTCATTACAGCAGAAAATCATTTTGTTAAATCTTTCGAAAAATATAACAAAACTCCGGAACTTGCGAAAATACGTCAAGAAATGGAAATCGAATATCAACAAGCATTAAAACTGCAAGAAGAGCAACTGAAAATAAAATTCAATAAACAAATTGAAGATTTAAATAATGAAAAAGAAATTCTTGTCAATGCATACGAAACACAGCTCGAATTACAAAAAACAGAAGGCGAAAAAGCAATTATCAACATTGCAAAAGGTCGATTGCGAGAACGACGTGAAAAACAAGAAATTATTAATAACCTTGAAAATGAATTAAAAAATAAAGACGAACAAATTGCACAATTAGAACAAGCTCTCAAAGATTTAGAAATAAATTCTGCAAGAAAATCTTTGGAAGAACTTAACAAATTGCAAGTTGCAATAGACGAACTCGAAGAAAATCTTTCGTTGACGGAAAAAAACCGTGCAAGTATTCAAAACGGACTTAATCAGCAAAAATTACAAATAAAAGAGTTGCAAAATTCTCTTGCTGTCTATGAAAGAGAATTGGCAGCTCAAAAACTTGCATTAGAAAATAAAGATAAAATCATTACCGAAAAAAATGATGAAATAGCTTCATTACAAAAAAATATCGAAGGTTTAAAAGTTGAAATCGAAGCACAAGAACTTTTCTATAAAAAAGCTATGGACAAAGCAAATTTCAACCAAAAAGTTCTTGAAGACAAATATATTTCATTACAAAAACAGCAAGCGACATTGCTTAATGAACAAGAAATTTTAAAACAAAATCTTGAAGAAACCAGAAACCAAAATGCACTTCTTGCACAAGAAGCCGAAACTTGGAAATATAAATACGAAAAACTTCCGGAAGAACTGGAAGAACGCTTTAATAATCAATTGGAAGAAGAAAAATTTAAAATGCGTTCCGAGTATAACGAAAAACTCAATAAAATCGAAGAAGACGTAACAGCCGGAAAAACAAACGATTGGACTGAAATGAAACAAATTGCGAAAGTAATCGAAATATTAAACGACAGCGTAACATTTCAGCTTAACAACCAAAATTTAAGTTCATTCATGAAAAAAGGTGATAAACTCAATGTTGTACGAGACTTAGGCGGAAATATAATTCCTATAGGAACTCTGAAAATCAGCAACATATCATCGTTCTCTACATTCGGACGTGCTGATATTAATGAACTTAATTCCGGAATGAGCTTACGTATCGGAGATACTTTAATTATTGCCGAATAGTTTTTTACAGGAGAATACTTTGAAAAATAAACAAAAAACGCTAATCTCAATTTTACTTACATTCTTTGTAATAATGTCCGCATGTACTGACAAAAAAAAGTCTGATACTTCTGTCACAAATCACCACACGGAAGAAACTAAAATATCTGCCGACAAAATCTCCATAGATATCAAAGAGCTGGAAAAATTGGTAAAAAATGCGAAAGTTCTAAATACGGAAGTTGTCATGGCAATCACGCTTTTACATCACAATGAATTAAAAGACTTAGAAAGTAAAATGTTTGACCACAACATTACGTCATTCGAAAAAGAAAAGCTCTTCGAAGCCAGAAAAAACGAATTCTTTAATAAACTGCAATTTTCATACAACGACTATGTTACCTATATTACCGAACACTCTACAGAAATAAATGAATATATTATCTCTCATCCGGAAATAACAAACTATTTGGCTACGGAAAACCGCGGCGAGAAATAAAAAAGAAGCGGAAAACTTTCGATTAGAAAGTTTTATCCGCCCCCTTTATCTCCCTTGCAAATGGCTTGCTAGTCCGCCGAGATATACCAGCTACCTCAACGCAGACGAACAATTAAGAATCGTATTTGGCACAGCCGTCTTTATTTATTCCAAAGGAATTTCCGGATGTTGTACTGACAAAGGCATATCCTTTTGTGACAGATAGAACATATAAAGCACAACAGGTTCTTTGCCACAGTTCTCGCCATGATGGATAGCATCAACCATTTCCACTACTATTTCACCCGCACGTACCACCTTGGTTTTTCCGTCCTGTGCAATAATAGTCAATTCGCCCTGCACCAACACGCCATGATTCATAGCCACATGATGATGCCAGCCCAACTTCTTGCCCGGTGGGATAATATATTTCACTGCCACCAATTCCGGACGCCCCTGTGGATAGTCCGGCAATTCCACCCCATTCCAACTTTGACCGGTACGCAGCAATTCAATACTTTTCACATCCCCCTTTGCATTTATATTGCTGCAACCAATAATGTTAATGACACAGATTATAAGACCACCTATGAGCCATTTTGTCATCTTATTCATATACGTATGATTTACAATTTTACTTTGTGTTAATATTGGTTCATTACTCATAATACAAACTCCTAATTATTTAGATGCATTTTTTATTCTTGCGGTCCTTATAAACTTTAGACATCGTATCTAAAGAATCTTTCATTATTTCAGATAAAGAATGTGTTTCTGAAATTGCAGTTAAAATATAATCTGTTGTCAATTTCGCTTTTCCGTCAGTGAAAGTATTTTCTATAGAATCTTTTACAACACCTTCAATATCTGCACCGCTATCCCCTTTTGTTCCGGCTACAAGTTTTGAAATATTTATATTAAAAAAATTATTTTTTCACCTTATTTTTTTTCGGGTATTTTGCAACTGTTCTTTTATGATAACCTTTCAGTCTGCTGTAGCGGTTACACGCCGAATATAATCATAAAACAACTTCAATTCCGGGTCAAGCAAAGTCAAATCATCCGCCGTAGTATTCAAGAAAAACTTATAAGTTCCGTCTTCAACGTAAATTCCGCCGCCGGCATCGGCATAGTTTGAGAAGTCAGAATCAGTTACCCTTTACTTCAAGGAAAAAAATGGTTCTGTAATTCTTGTTGGTGTAGAAGAATACGCTTGTTTTAGAGCATAACAAAAAAGGGGCTGCCCAACATCTTGGATAGCCCCTGATTTTACACTAAATACAAAA
>JBGUUT010000077.1:0-15739 GCA_045133795.1 Spirochaetota bacterium | reverse complement strand
GGTGAGATTTGGTGAGATTTGGTGAGATTTGGTTACGGTCCGTATCCTGTAAAGGTTACAGGCTGTAACCAATTCTGCACACCGGTTGTACCCCGGTAAGGTCACGGTCTGTGACATGTCAAGAAAACTGTTCGTATGAATAAGTGTCAGACCTATATTCTGATAAAGGATAAAGAACTGACACTTAAATATTTTTAGGAGTGGCAGTAATTCCAGCAAACTTATTAAATACCCTCCGTAAGAAGTTATTAATATAGACAAAACTGTGTTTTTTTTTTATAACCGTTATTCACAAAAAAATATAAGTTTGTAACAATACAAAAAATAAAAGGAGACAGAAATGAAATTAGTTATTACAGTTGTCGGAAAAGACCAAGTCGGCATTATTGCCAAAGTCAGTAATATCCTAGCTGATAACGGTGTAAATATTTTAGACATCAGCCAGACTATTTTACAAGATAAATTTACTATGATGATGTACGTTGAAATGGATGACCAAAAAATCAACATTTCTGATTTGAAAAAAGCATTTGAGCCTATGGAACAAAATATGAAGCTTGCAATTCAAATTTATGCCGAAGAAATTTTTAACTCAATGCATAAAATATAAAAGGCGGCAATTATGAACAGAAACGAAGTATTTGAAACCGTGAACATGATTCACAACGAAAAACTCGATATTCGTACTATTACAATGGGGATTTCTCTTTTCGACTGTGCCGATGAAGACCCTAAACGTGCTTGTGAAAAGATTTATAATAAAATCACCAGATGTGCAAAAGATTTGGTAAAAACAGGTGAAGATATCGAAAATACTTTCGGTATTCCTATTGTAAACAAACGTGTTTCGGTTACACCGATTTCACTTGTAGCTGCTGCTTCAAAAACAGACAATTATCTTATGTTTGCAGAAGCTTTAGATAAAGCAGCCAGAACTATCGGAATCAATTTTATCGGTGGTTTTACGGCTCTTGTACAAAAAGGTTTTATGAATGCCGACAAAGTTTTGATTAACTCTATCCCGGAAGTTTTGGCAAATACCGAGCTTGTTTGTTCATCTGTAAATGTTGCCTCAACAAAAGCCGGTATCAATATGAGTGCCGTGCGTGATATGGGACAAATCATCAAACAAACAGCAGAACTTACAAAAGACCGTGACGCTTTAGGTTGTGCAAAACTTGTAGTATTCGCTAATGCAGTTAATGACAATCCGTTTATGGCAGGTGCATTCTTAGGTGTAGGCGAAGCTGAAACTGTAATAAATGTCGGAGTCAGCGGTCCGGGTGTAGTAAAAACAGCATTGGAAAAAGTAAAAGGTGCAGATTTTGAAACAGTAGCAGAAACAATTAAAAAGAGTGCATTCAAAATCACACGTGTCGGACAGCTTGTTGCAAAAGAAGCAGCTAAAAGATTAAACACTGATTTCGGAATTGTAGATTTATCATTAGCTCCTACTCCGTTTATAGGAGACAGTGTAGCTCATATATTGGAAGAAATGGGATTAGAATCTTGCGGTGCTCCGGGTACAACCGCAGCATTGGCACTTTTAAACGACGCAGTTAAAAAAGGCGGTGTAATGGCTTCAAGTTCTGTCGGCGGATTAAGCGGTGCATTTATCCCTGTAAGTGAAGACTTAGGAATGATTGACGCAGCCGAAAAAGGTGCATTGTCACTTGAAAAACTAGAAGCAATGACTGCCGTTTGTTCTGTAGGTTTAGATATGATTGCTATTCCGGGAGATACTACAGCAGAAACTATTTCCGGTATTATTGCAGATGAAATGGCTATCGGTGTAGTGAATAATAAAACTACTGCGGTAAGAGTCATTCCGGTTCCGGGAAAAGGTGTCGGTGATTCAGTTGAATTCGGCGGATTACTCGGAAAAGCTCCTATCATGTCTGTAAATAATTTCAGTCAAAAAGACTTTATTGCACGCGGCGGAAGAATTCCTGCTCCGCTTCACAGCTTAAAAAATTAATTTCACCTTATCAAAAAAATAAAAGCCGAACTCCAATTTCGTGGTTCGGCTTTTATTATTTTCAAGACATTAAAATCAATTTTTCAAAAGTTTTGGGTCTAAACATTCATTTGTATCTACATCAAAAAGCGTTACTTTGTTGTACAAAAGAGCCAATGATTTCCCCAAAGAAGCCTGACACAGCTCTTCTTGAGATAAATTAACATAAACTTTATATTTTTGCCCTTCCGGAAGTTTTAAAACATACAGCAACCATGCAAGAAACTCTCTTACAGATGCAGAGTTTACATAAAAAAGCTCTGTAATATCCAAATGAATTAAATCAATATTCTTTTTACATACTTCTTGGTGCAAGTTATTCAAAAATATTCCTAACGTTTGTTTGGGGAATTGCATATCAAGTCGCCCGCTGATTTTAATTACTTGCTCCTCCGCCATAAGTGTCATACTTTCTGTTCTGATAGATGGTATTACGATTCTCATTTTTCGCTCCGTTACTTTTTTTGTTTAAAATAATTTTCTACATTGTTCAGGTAAATTTATTTTCTCCGGCACTTTTTGCCAGCCGGTTATTTTATTTTTTATATGGTCTTTTTTATTTAGCTTAAAAATCAACGACGCCGGTGTAAAAAGTAAATAAAATATTACTCCGAAAACTACGGCACCGATAATTCTTGTCAAAACTTTAAAAATCGAGCTTGTGGCATAAAAGAAAAACACTGCTATTATTGAAAAATGCAATCTCTTTAATGTCGGATTTTCAGGTAATGTCCACGCCGCAATTTGATGATACAAAAAAATACTTCCGGTAATTATTGCCGGTATAAAATTGATATTTGTCACATCTGATTTGAATATTTGTCGTAAAATCGAAAAAATCGCAATCAATAGCATTCCGATTGAAAACGAAACGCAAAATGTACGCAATTCTTTTTTATCTAATCCTGAATAATATTTTTTTTCCATTCTGTTAAATCCATTTTTATCGGTTGTGACTTTTTTTCCAAAACAAAATTTTCTAGAACAAGCAAATCTATGTTAGAAGCAAAAAAACAATAAAGAGCGTCTTCCGGAGTACAAACTATCGGCTCCCCTCGCACATTAAAAGATGTATTTACGACCATCGGCATTCCGGTTTCTGCATGAAATTCCTGCAACAACTTGTAAAACTTCGAATTATCTTTTTCTCGGACAACTTGAACACGTGCTGAACCATCAAGATGAGTAACCGCATTGATTGTACTTCGATTCATTCCTAACAAAGAAATTTTATTTTCTACAGTATTAAAAGTCTCCACATTCTTTAAATGTTTTTGTGCAACAGAAGCAGTTGTAAGCATATAATAAGCCAAAAGTTGCGAAGAAGCCGGATTCTCAAAATATTCATCAGCAAATTCTTCCATTACAGCAGGTGCAAAAGGACGAAAAGATTCACGAAACTTAATCTTCAAATTCATCTTCTTTTGCATATCCGCACTGCGAGGGTCTGCAATAATCGACCTATATCCCAAAGCTCTCGGTCCAAACTCCATTCGGCCTTGAAACCAACCGATTATCTGTTGCTCATTAAGAGCATTTGCACAATATTTATACAAATCTTCATCAGACATTTTTTTATAAACCAGCCCGTGATTTTGCAAAAGCGTTTCAATCTCTTCATTTGTAAAAGATGGTCCCAAACCTATCGGCTGCGGAATATCGCCATTCCTTTGAACATTACGAACATTATCCAACAACGCATAATAAACATAAAGTGCCGCACCTAATGCTCCGCCGGCATCTCCGGCTGCAGGCTGTACAAAAATATTTTCAAAAATATTTTCCTTTGCCAAAACATAATTCGCCGTACAATTTAACGCTACCCCGCCGGCAAGACATAAGTTTTTACTGCCGGTCAGTTCTTTTGCATGTTTTGCCATAGCTACAATAATTTCATTTGTAATTTCCTGAATACTTGCCGCAATATCCATATAAAATTGTGTCAGCTGTTCTTCCGGACGGCGTGGCGGCATTCCGAAAAGCTTACAAAACCGCCCGTTTATCATTTTTAAGCCGCCGATATAATCAAAAAATTTCAGATTCAACGATATAGAACCGTCAGAATTTATTGAAACTAAATTATCAAGAATCTTTTTCCTGTAAATCGGCTTTCCGTATGGAGCAAGCCCCATCAACTTATATTCTCCGGAATTTATTTTAAAACCGCAGTAATACGTAAAAGCCGAATAAAGCAATCCTAACGAATGCGGAAATTCCAATGTTTCCAAAATATCCAATTTATTCCCGTTTCCGTAAGAAATCGCAGTAGTCGTCCATTCGCCTGCACCGTCAACCGTAAGAACTGCGGCTTCATTAAAAGGCGACGGATAAAACGCACTTGCTGCATGAGATTGATGATGTTGAGTAAAGAGAATATCTTTATCATATTTCAAATCTTTTTTTATCTGGTCTTCGACCCATAATTTTTCACGTAACCACAACGGAATTGCTTTAAAAAACGAACGAATCCCCAGCGGTGCAGTATGTAAATATGAAGCCAATATTCTGTCAAATTTCAAAATAGGTTTGTCATAGAACACGACTTCATCAATATCACTGATTTTTATATTTGCGTAATCGAGACAAAAATTAATTGCGTTAATAGGAAATGAAGCATCGGCTTTTTTACGAGTAAAACGCTCTTCCTGTGCTGCTGCGATTATCTGTCCGTTGCAAATAACGGCAGCGGCACTGTCATGATAAAAAGCAGAAATACCGAGTATATAAATCTTTTTCATAAGGCTTTTCTTTAAAATAATGAATATATTAACGGAGCGATTGCCGGTGCTTGTGATACAAGAGCTACAACTGTTACAATAGCAAGAACTATTAATAACGGCAACAACCACAATTTTTTATTTTCTTTTAAGTATTGGAAAAATTCTTTGACAAGTTTTGCTTTTGACATTTTTTCCTGCCACCCTGAAATTTTAATTTTTATACATGACTATAAAAATGAAACGTTGATGTCAAGACGCAATTAATTTTTTATTGTAATTCGTATTTACAACGTATCATTCTGTTTTTTTTATTTTAAGGAAGCCTTCGTACCGCGACGAACAAGCCGGATTCCGTAGTGAGTACTTCTGTGTCCCGGTGAACGAAAATTACGAGTCGTTACGGTACTGCGTTTCATTTTTACATGCCAACTGCCCCCGCGACGAATCCTTTCCTTTCCGTAAGGAATTCCGTGCGGATTTTTGACATTCTTCCCGTCGTACGGACCATACCAATCCCAACACCATTCCCAAACATTTCCGGTCATATCATAAAGCCCCAAATCATTAGGCATTTTCAATCCCACATCACGAGTTCCGTAATCCGGCAATTCTTCATTTCCGGCATTTTTTAAATACCACGCAACTTCATTTATATTATTACTTCCGCTGAATGCCGTTCTACTTTTTTTAACACCGCCTCTAGCTGCATATTCCCATTCTGCTTCCGTCGGAAGTCTGTAACCGTCAGCCTTCCAATCGCATTCAATCTTCCAACAATATTTATCTTTACGATTCAGATTCATTTTATCTTTTGTTTCACGATTAATTTTATAACAAGGTTTTAGATTTTTCATCTCACTGTAAGCATTACAAAATTCTACGGCTTCATACCAATTAACTCTTTCTACGGGATGATTTTCTCCTATAAAAAAACTAGGATTGTTTCCCGTTACGGCTTGCCATTCTTTTTGTGTTACTTCGTATTTGCTCATATAAAAGCTATCTAAAATAACAACATGTAACGGTTTTTCATCTTCTTTTCCGTTTTCGCTGCCCATTATAAAATTACCGCCGTCAACGAAAATCATTTCAATATCGGGAACATTTGCACAAAGTTCTATTGCAAACAAAATTATAACAAACAATATTATTTTTTTTATCATTTAAACCATTCTTATATTTTTAAGTTTTTTTGACATATCATTCTTATTATCAATTTTCCTGCATACCTTGCAATATGATTTTAATTTTTATTAATCACAATGCCGAAAATACTTTTTGATTTTATTAATAAAACGGAAGATTATGACAGAACTAATATCCTTATCATTTCAAAACGTAGAATATCGTTTGTTAAAAAAGATTTTTCTTAAAAATCCGCCGGCACTTTCTACTGCCATTCCGACATTATTGATACCAGTCGCAATAGAGCTGATTTTTGTACTTATTTGCAGTTTATTCCTGAATAGATTCTGGGTCGCATTACCGGTTACATTAGTTTATTTGGCAATTCCGCTCACCTATTTAAGACATCGCATAAAACTCGCAATGCGTCCCGAGATTCGAGATGAGATATCCGGACGAATGAAAAACTTAGGAAAAATGCAAGATGTTTTTCGAGATTCATTCGGTCGCTTTTCTTTCCAATTAAATTTCTGTTTGCAAATTTCATTAATGATTATTTTACCGATTGCAATCACAACATTGACAGCCTTGTCTTTCGGTGCAATTTTGGCATTATTCCTTGAATTTCTTATACTTTTCTGCGGTTGTTTTGCGGCAGTCTATTTTCTGATTTTCCGCAAATTACCTCAGCCTGAACTTCTGGATTTAAAAACATTTAAAGAAAGCAATTCCGTAGATTTACCGTTATTGTTGTTCATAACAATTCCGTTCTTTGCAATATTATTTGTTGTTTTATTGTTGTGCAAAGTTTCGTTACTTTTAACTTTTATTATTTCGATTATAATCAGCGGCGGAATTGCCGGTATTACACATTTATCACTTCGATACTTCGGGCTTTACAGTAAAACACGTCGCAGAGTTTTATTCTACAAAGTCCAAGCAAAGGCAATTGACCATTTGGAAGACCTTTCGGCATTAGGTGTAGTTTTAAAATTTTATCGTGAATATGCACTGCCGATAAACACTTTTATTTTGTCATTTATACTGTTGGAAATCTTCGGTAAACGCTTTTTGCAAACTCAACCAAATATTTTATTTATTGTACAGATGTTGACTTTAGCGACTTCATATCCGATTTTCTCGCATTTCAGACGTTATGACAGTAAAAGTAAACGTCAGTTTATTTGTGCCGTTTCTGCTGATTTACTGGCAATTATTTTGTTTATGATTTCATCTCTACGTATTACAACTTTGTGTGAAAATCTTCCGCAATTGATAAAAGATGTAATCGTCCCTATTACCGAGCTGATAGACAAAATTTTACTTTATACCGATAATTTGAAGAGTTTCACTTCATACTGGAAAATTCTCTTACCTATTCCGGGATTTTTCGCTGTTTATTTTTTGAGTTTTGTAGGATTAAAAATATTACACCTTCTGGAAAAACTTTCATTTCATACATCGAAAAAGGAACTTTCCGGCGAACTTCCGGTAATTTTATTCAACAGCAATCTGTCTTTATATCCGGTTCTATTTTATTCAATCGGTTCTCTGGGCGGATTATTGCTTTTGTATATCGAAGTTCCGTTTATAAGTAATCTGATTTTTACATTGATAGGAACTCTACAGGTAGAAGAAGTTTTCAAAATTACACTGTTCACTTTAGAAAATATAACGAAATTTTTCAAAGCTATCATACTTTTGTGGACTGCTTGGAGTGCGTTACAAATATTATTACGCTTCAATCTTGCAATGTTCAGTCACTTTATATTATTGCAAAATGAAGTAATATTTATTCGTAACAATCTGATTCACCGAGAATCTTTCAGAATTCCGTTGTCAAGAATCGACCAAGTTTATTCTCAACAAAATGCAATCGAACGCTTTCTTGATATAGGTTCAATTTCATTAAAAACAAGAGAAAACAGTAATCCTGTTATAATTCCGGGTGTAATTGCTGTTTCCGAAAAAAATCGTATGTTAATGGATAAAATAAAAATTGATTTACAAAAAACTAAATAAGGTACAATTCACCGTAGCTATACTTACGGCAACATTACTTTGTCTTCTTTATTTTTCGCTAAATTTCAATTACCTTTCACGTTTTATCGACGAGAAAGGTGACTGTCTTACTTATGATTATTATGTACGACTGGGAATTCCGCAATATCTGTTTAATCCGCATCATATCGGTTTTGACTGGGCTGGCGAACAATTATGCAAAATCATGCGTGACAACGGTTATTCCGGAACTACTATGGTTGCACTGCAATTACGCAATTTAATATTCGCTTCATTATGTCTCGGAATAGTATTTTTTCTGTTTTACAAGATTTCAAAACGTTATCTTTTATCACTGGGAATTGTTTTGATGTACGCATTTTGTGCGGCACATTGGATGTATTCGCAAATAAATGACACTCCGATAATCCATTCTAACATGACTTTTTTGCTGTTTTTGGCGGCGTTATATTTCCCGCAAGCAAAACACAAAAAGTTTTACGCCGGACTATTGGGCTTTTGGCACGCTCTGACAATATTTTTTCACCAATCCGATGCTATCATGGCATTGCCTGTAGTTTTTATTTTGATGTTTTATACTCTTTTTCCAAACGAAGAAAATAAACGCCCCTACTTTTCATTCACAAATATTCGTTACATCGCAATATATGCAGTAGTCTTTTGTATGATTGTAGTAATTGCTTATTACTATGTAGGAATCGTTTTAATCGGTTTGGACTTCGACAAGGAAAATGCAAAGGCTTTCAACAACATTAAAGACTCTTCATATTTCTTCAACTGGTTAATTTTATATGCAAAAATAGATTACTGGGGAAAAGGATTTGAAGCCGAGAATACTCAAGCTTTGTTCGGACAAATGGTAGAAGGTATTTCGACATATTTTTATCAACCGCAAAAGTTTCAAGGTAAAGAAATCGCTTTTCAATTCAATGATTTTTTCAACAACGCTTCGATAATGCCTAATCTTATAGGAATATTATTTATTTTTGTTTTAGGCGGAAGCATTTTGTTTTTTATTCCTCTGTTAAAACGTTACCGTCATGCATTACCGGCAGTAATTTTATATATGATAATTTATACGATACTTACATGTTGGTGGGAAGCTGACTATCGAGAATTCTGGGTTGCCCCGATGTTTTCATTTTGGTTTCTTACATTAATATTTTTTAATTTTGTAATGGAAAAAGCCGGAATAATAACGGCATTTATACAAACAACTTGCTATACGTTCATATTTCTTCTTGCCGGACTGTTATTCTATTTTAATTTTACCGGCTTTATTCTTCCGCATTCCGGCAAAAGATATCAAACTTATACTATTACACAAGATTCGTATAAATACGTCCCTACTCCTACTTATTACAAATAGCGACGGTTATCAAAATTACAAATAACAATTGACCAAATCGAGCAATAATAATAAAACCAATCATATTTTAAGGAGTTAATCACAATGAAAAATAAACTTGTCCCTATTACATTGCTTACCGGATATTTAGGTGCCGGTAAAACTACATTGATGAACTATATACTTGCAAATCAAAAAGGTTATAAAGTTGCCGTTATTGTTAATGATATCGGAGAAGTAAATATTGACGCTGATTTGATTGAAAAAGGCGGAATTGTTAATGAAAAAGAAGAAAGCCTTGTTCCGTTATCAAACGGTTGTATCTGTTGCAATCTAAAACTTGATTTGATGAAACAGCTTCAAGATTTAGTCGCTGAAAATCGCTTTGATTATATTTTGATAGAAGCCAGCGGTATTTGTGAACCGATTCCTATCGCAGAAACAATCTCTATGTTAGACGGTTCAATTCCGGAATCTGAAGAAAAACCGATATGTCGCCTTGACAATATTGTTTCCGTTGTCGATGCAAAACGTCTTGTTGATGAATTCTTAGGCGGTCACAGTTTATTAAAAGAAAATTTGGAAGATGAAGACATCGAAAACTTATTAATCCAACAGATAGAATTTTGTTCAACAATTATTATAAACAAAGTGGATGAAGTTTCTGATGAAGACAGAAAAAAAGTTATCGAAGTTGTCAAAACTTTACAACCGGAAGCAAAATTAATCGAAACAAACTATTCAAAAGTAGAACTTTCCGAAGTTTTAGATACAAAACGTTTTAATATAGAAAAAGCGTTCTCTTCTGCCGGTTGGATTCATGCAATGGAAAATGACGATAAACACGAAGAAGAACATCATCACGAACACCATGATGAAAATCATGACTGTGAATGTGACGGACATTGTGATTGTGACCACGAACATCATCACCACGAGCATGAAGACCACTCAGAATGCGACCATGAGCACGGAAAATGTTGTTGCGGACATCATCATGATGAAAATCACCAACACGGCGACGAATACGGAATCAGTACATTTGTTTACAAAAGTCGCCGTCCTTTTGACCAAGAAAAGTTTGAAAAATGGGTTGAAGCAGAATGGCCGTTAAGTGTAATCCGTGCTAAAGGTATTATGTGGTTTGCAGATGACAGAAAAGGTCTTTATGTATTTGAACAAGCCGGAAAACAATTATTTGCACAACAAACCGGCGGTGTATGGATTGCAGCATTACCAAAATCAGAACAAGCTAAAGTTCTTGCCGAACGTCCGGAAGCTAAAAAAGATTGGGACGAAACTTACGGCGACCGTATGAACAAAATTGTTTTCATCGGACAAAAAATGGATAAAGAAGCTATTTGTACTGCATTAGATAATTGTTTGGGCGAATAATAATTATATTTATAAAAAGACGTACTTTTGATGTACGTCTTTTTTTTATGTCATTGCTAACAAAAATTAAACTAAATAGAGTTTCTTAAAAGCTTTGCCCAAAGTTTAGCCCCAACGCCGGCTTGCCCGGCAGAACCGCCCCCGCCCCCGGCGACAGCCCGTTGCACCTTAAAGCCTGCTTTAGCCCCGCCGTCCGCCGTAGGCGGACAAAATGTCCCCAAACCCGGCGATAGCCGAAGCCGTAAGGCATAAAAAAAGGAGCGGAAAGTTTTATCCGCTCCTTACTATACCGTTTTACTCACCGCTATAATTATAATTTATAGTTGCACTTGTTAAATCTTCATTACCATAACTATCAATTCTTATTTGTTCCCATTGTTCTTTCGTTCCTTTGTAGTTTACAGTCGTTAAGTTGCCATAATAGAACGCATAGTTACCGATATAAGTCACGCTATCAGGAATAGTTACGCTTGTTAAGCTACTGCAACCACGGAACGCATTATCACCGATAGAAGTTACGCCGTCACCGATTGTTACGCTTTCTAAGCTACTGCAACCCATAAACTCAGCGGCACTGATAGTAGTTACGCTGTCAGGGATTGTTACGCTTGTTAAGCTACTGCAACCACGGAACGCAGCGGCACCGATAGATGTCACGCTGTCGGGAATTGTTACACTTGCCAAGTTACTGCAATCCTGGAACGCATCGCTACCGATAGATGTCACGCTGTCCGGAATTGTCACACTTTCTAAACTACTGCAATAATAGAACGCTTTTTCTAAAATTATTTTTGTTTTGTTATTAATCTCACATGAAGTAATTGATATGTCTTTTGCTTCTACAAGAACTAAATAAGGATTATCTGCGTTCCCCAAATAAAGACCATTGTCATATTCATTATATATTAAACTACTGCATTTATAGAATGGAGTAGCAAACCAATCTCCATAAAAACAACAGATAGAAGTGACACTGTCCGGGATTGTTACACTTGTTAAGAAACCGCATTTCCAGAACGCTCTTTCTAAAATTATTTTTGTTTTGTTATTAATCTCACACGAAGTAATTAATGTGTCTTTTCCTTTTACAAGAACTAAATAAGGATTATCTGCATTCCCCAAATAAAGACCATTGTCATATTCATTATATATTAAACTACTGCAATCCGAGAACGCACCTTCTCCGATAGAAGTGACACTGTCGGGGATTGTCACACTTGTTAAGCTACTGCACTCCCAGAACGCCAATTCTCCGATAGAAGTTACGCTGTTACCGATTGTTACGCTTTTTAAACTACCGCACCTCCAGAACGCATAGAAACCGATAGATGTCACGCTGTCTGGAATCACAACACTTTCTAAACTACTGCATTTTTCGAACGTATAGCTATCGATAGAAGTCACACCATTACCGATTGTTGCACTTTCTAAGCTAATGCAACCACTGAACGCCCCTTCTCCGATAGAAGTCACACCATTACCGATTGTTACGCTTTTTAAACTACTGCAACAATAGAACGTATAGCTATCGATAGAAGAAGTGACGTTGTCGGGAATAATTATACTTTCTAAACTACTGCAACCACAGAACGCCTTACCTCCGATAGAAGTGACACTGTCCGGGATTGTTACACTTGTTAAGCTACTGCAATAACCGAACGCATAATGACCGATAGAATTGACACTGTCGGGAATAATTACACTTGTTAAGCTACTGCAATTTTCGAACGCACTGCCACCGATAGATGTCACACTGTCCGGGATTGTCACACTTGTCAAACTACTGCAACCTTCGAACGCTCTATAACCGATTTCTGTAATTCCGTTACCTATTGTGATTGATTTTAATGTTGAACCTAAAGGTAAATAATTGAGTGATGTAAGTGTATCACCGGTTACGATTGTTTCTACATTTTTGCACAAATGGAATGCTTCGGCTTGAATAGTTATATTTTCCGGAATGACCACGTTTGTTACACTGCTGTCGCACAAAATTATTGTCGTGCCATCTTCGGAATAAAGATATTTATCGTCAGTATCTACTGTAATTTCCAAATTATCACAGAACGCCCCTTGTTCGATAGAAGTGACACTGCCCGGGATTGTCACACTTGTTAAGCTCTTGCACTCCCAGAACGCAGCACTACCGATAGATGTCACGCTGTCTGGGATTGTTACACTTATCAAGTTACTGCAACCACTGAACGCAGTTCCTCCGATAGAAGTCACACTATTACCGATTGTCACACTTGTCAAGCTACTGCAACCACGGAACGCCCCTTCTCCGATAGCAGTCACGCTGTCTGGGATTGTTACATTTGTTAAGCCACTGCAATAGTCAAACGCATAATCATTAATAGAAGTCACGTTGTTACCGATTGTTACACTTGTTAAGCTACTGCAATCCCGGAACGCAGCGCTACCGATAGAAGTGACACTGTCGGGGATTGTCACACTTGTTAAGCTACTGCAATTTTCGAACGCACTGCCACCGATAGAAGTCACGCTGTTACCGATTGTCACACTTGCCAAACTACTGCAATTTTCGAACGCACTGCCACCGATAGAAGTGACACCGTTCGGAATTGTCACGCTTTCTAAGCTACTGCAATCCTGGAACGCCCCCATACCGATAGAAGTCACGCTGTCTGGAATCACAACACTTTCTAAACTACTGCAACCATCGAACGCCCAACTACCGATCGCAGTCACGCTGTCCGGGATTGTTACACTTGCCAAGTTATTGCAACCATAAAAAGCAAAATAACAGATTTCTGTCACTTTTTCAGGAATTATTATACTTGTTAGATTGTTACAATATTGAAACGTATAGTCTTTAATTTCCGTCAATCCCGTAGTATTGCCTAAATCAAGATTTATCATTTTTGTTGAATTTTCTTCTATACATGTTGCCATAGCTGACAGCTTTTCGTTTGTCAATTCGCCGGTTACTACCACATTATACGGACCTCCGTCGTGCAAATTTTGTATAATTTCCGAAAAGTTATCAACTGTAGCTTTTATACATTCTTCAATTTTCCCGTACAGTTTCATATCTTTTTCAGTACCGGTATTAATTTTTATTATTTCCGTTCCTTTGTCGAATGTTTCTGTTGTGTACCATTTCAGTATATGTGAGTTAATATCTTTTTCTGTATTTATATTTTCTATAGTAGGCAGTTTCACTTCTTGTGCTGCATTGCGTATCGTAATCGGAGTAAAGCCCTCTTTCCAGCTTTCTGTCAATATATATTCGATTGTGTGATTTGTATTAAATCCGGTAAATGTTCTTGTTGCAGTTGTTTTTCTGTATGCTTCTACTTGCAGAATTTCTGTATATATTTTCAAAGATTCACCGTTGTTATCATAAAAATCTATTTTGAGTATATATTGTCCCGCCGGAATTTCGTCAGTTGCATATACGACTGTCTTTTCGTTTATCGCAAGAGTTTTCATTTCATATCCGGTAACTTCTTTGTCTGTTTCACTGTCATACAGTCCGGCTTTTATGCTGTCTACGCCGTCAGCTTGCCAACTGAACGTCACCTCAAAACTTCCGTTTCCGCTTATTGCACTTTCCAGATAGAAATATATCTTGTTACTTCCTGCTTCGATATATTCTTCGGTTTGTGCCGTAGCTAATATATTACCGTCCTTATTTTTTATACAAAGCACAAGATTATGTTTTCCTACATCCAACATTATCGATTTGTCGTTGTTTATTTGCTCGATTACATTTTCACCGTTCCAATTTCCTACAACTTTATCATTCGCAGTCAATACTGCAGAGTGAATGTCAGCATTCGTCAATTCATTCGTTATTGTTCTGGAGGAATTATTAATATTCATTATAAGTAATCCTTTGACTTTAGTATTCTTGTCAAAAGATTGATTATTATTGCTTACATTTTCAAATGTTTGGCTACACGCTAACACACAAAGCACGGTAAATATTGTTAAGATTTTAATTAATATTTTCATGTTTTCACCTCTTGAATTTCAGCTTTTTATTTTTGTACATTTAAAACAGCAGTCTCAGACCAATATTTTCCGGCATATTTTATTTTTAACATCACCGTATAATTTCCGACTTTCATTGCTGATGTATCAACTGTCATTTCACGAGTTGTTGAACTTTGTTTTACTCCGTCTATGTACCAAGCGAAACTCTCCGCATACCAACAGCTGGAATTAAATGTCACAATCTTGCCGTTTGCTTCTTGATAAATAACAAATGCTGCATCATCCGGTAGAAATACACCAAAATTGTTTTCGCATTCTTCCCATTGTGCATACAAAGTTATATCTTGATAAAAATTGTAGTATTCATTTAAGTAATAAGAAGTTCCGCTTCCGTCTGCTTCAGTATTCCAATGACTCAGTGCATATCCGTCCGGTGCAACAAAAGTATTTGTATTTAGACAATGATAAGAATTTTCTTCTACAATCTGTACGTCCATTGTTCCGCTGCCGCTGTTGGCATCGAAAGTAATCGTAATCTCTTTTGCCCATGTAGCAATATAGACTGTATTTTTAGCCGGAAACGTTGAGGGTAATTTTGGTTGCCATTCCACAAATTTATAATCAGTTTTTGTAGGCTCTGCTACATTTATAGCTGTACCGTATTTACCGGTGATACTTTCGATTTCACTTCCGCCGTCAGTATCAAAAGTCAGTGTAATCTCATTTCTGTCATAGTAGATTTTTATGACGGTATTTCCTTCCGGTGCTATTTTTTTCTGTTCTATTGGTTGTACAGAAAATCCACTATAGTTTTTTGCAACAGCAGATGTATCTTCACCGGGTATACCGCTTTTATCCTCTGTTTCTACAATGGTATACTCATTATCATTTACATTTTGTTGATAATGTTCTACTTTGTACACCACTTTTTGGTGTTCTTCAGATGTGTCTCTTACCGAAGAACACCCCCACAGTATTGCAATCAATACTGATAAACTTAAAAATCGTTTAATCATTTTCTTTACTCCTCTTAATTTTATTTATTTTAACTCCCCGTACGGAAAGATTTTTCCCACTGTCATTCTGAACTTGTTTCAGAATCTCTTTTTTCCTAGGATGCTGAAACGAGTTCAGCATGACGAACTGCCG
>JBGUUT010000076.1:0-14138 GCA_045133795.1 Spirochaetota bacterium | reverse complement strand
GAGCTTGCACAAGGCTAAAACTTTCTTCAAAGTTTTATAAGGTTAGAGGGTGTTCTCTTTTTTGCGAATGTAAACATCTGTAGAGAATACCCTCTATAACTCCCAAGAGAAAAGAACGCTTTGACTTTCGGTGAGTTTATTCTCTCTTTTTCATTGGAAAATCGTAGATTTTCCGAATCCGTGTGGCAATTCGCCGGGCAAGCCATGGTGAGTACGTGAAACGTACGAACGAAGTATTTAACGCCAGTTAAATACCAAGCGTAAGCCGGCACGGAACTAAACTTTGGGTTAAAGCTTTTAAGCTTCTTTTTCTACCGTATTGCGTAAAATACCGATTTGTTCAATTTCGATTTCTATTGAATCTCCGACATGCAATTCGCCGACGCCGCTCGGAGTTCCAGTCAAAATAATATCACCGGCTTCTAATGTGAAATTACGAGACAAAAATGCGACCAATTCATTTATAGGAAAAATCATCACATTTGTATTACTGTCTTGTACTGTGATTCCGTTTAGTCTGGTAACCAAACGTAGATTTTGGACGTTTTCAATATCTTTATGCAAAACGACTTGCGGACCTAAAGGCAGAAAAGTGTCAAAAGATTTTCCTCGAAACCAGCCGGATTTGTCGGCGTTTTGAATATTACGTTGGCTGACGTCATTGGCGGCGGTATAACCGTATATATAATCAGCGGCTTTTTCTTTTGTAATATTCTTGCACTTTTTCCCGATGATAACGGCTAATTCTCCTTCGTAGTCGGTACGTACATTTTCAAAACCATAACTCTCTGCTATTGCCGGAAGTATTATCGACGTTCCGCTGCCGGTGATGGCATTGGGAGTTTTTGGGAAAATAACCGGTTCTGTAGGTTCTTCCGCCGTAAAACCTCGAACGTTTAGTTTGTCGCTTTCTGCTATATGAGTTTTGTAATTTAATCCTATTGCAATGATTTTTGACGGACGAACAGTGTACATTTGTCCCGGATAATTTTTTATAGGTAATTTCATTTTATTTCTCCTGATATAATGGAATACTGACAGAAAGCCGTAAATCTTTTTCTTTTGTTTGGGATATATTGAAACCGATTCGTCGGCATTCTTTTTTTAGCCAGCTTCTTAGTGATAAACAAACTACCATTAAAGGCAAGCTTAAAGTTAATAGAACAAAAGATGAAATAGTTATTCCGCAGAATATGTAAGAAGAAACTATTTCCGGTAAAAATAACATCGTAGCTGCACAACCGACCAGAGATGCTGTACTTATGCCGGTTGTAATACCGCTGCCTATTGCAAGGTATGAAAATAAACGCTGTCGGAATGAAAAGACATTGAATAGGGTTTCGTTGTGTCCCCATTTTTTGTTTTTATAATATTTTACAGCTCCGAATATTAATAAAATTAATCCGGAACAAAGCAGCCCTGAACAAAGTAAACCTGATGTTAATGCTGTTGAGCCCCACATTTGAGCACTTGAATCGATGGTTTGTGTCGAAAAAACGGAAGTGGAAACAACCGACCATAAAAAAGAAGGAATACTATATGACAAAAGAAAAATCCCGGTAGTATTACAGCGATTGTAATTTATCAGCCGTCTTGTCATTTCAAAATCATTAACTGCTTTTTTATTGAAGTTCATTTTTTCCGGATAATTAAAAGACAGATTTTGAGAAAAAACTTGTTCGTTTGCTTGTAAACAAAAAAAAGATGAACAACATAATAAGATAAATAAAAACGTTCTCATTTATCAATCCTCATGTTAAAACTTGTATTCATAATTTTGCTAAAATAAGGTAAACTTTACCCCTTTTTTTTATATTAAGCAAGAATCTGGGAGTGTACTCAAAAAAATAAGGAGAAAATCAAAATGAATGAGTTTATTTTAAAAAATGTTACTTATACTTATCCGGACATGGAAGAACCGACATTGACAAACTTTTCTGTAGAAATTCCAGCCGGAGTGACTTCGATAATAGGAGAAAACGGAACCGGAAAATCGACAATGTTACTTCTTGCCGGCGGTGTAGATATTCCGCAAAGTGGTGATGTTTTTATTTCCGGAAAAAATACAAAAGATTTTGTATCAATGGAAGAACGTCAGGCAATGGTTTCTTTTGTTTTCCAAAATATGGAGTTTGAATCAGAAGAGCCTTCCGGGGATTTGTTGCGATATGTTTATGAAAACGGTTTTCATAAGGAAAAGAAAGAAAGCTTTTTGCAAGAATTGATTAGCGTGTTTGAGTTGTCAAATGTTCTTTCACGCAAAACACAAGAGGTAAGTAAAGGCGAGTTACAACGAATAATAATGGCGTTCAGTCTGCTTTACGGTTCAAAAAGTGTAATAATGGATGAGCCGGTTTTTGCATTGGAAGATTATCAAAAAGAAAAAGCGATGGAATATTTGGCTGATTATTCACGAAAGAGCGGAATGTCGTTGCTTTTTTGTGCACATGAACTAAATCTTTGCGAGAAATATTCTGATAATATGTGTATTTTTTTGCGAGACAAAAATCCGCTTGTAGGAAAAACAAAAGACGTTTTTACACAGGAAAATATAGAGGCGGCGTACAATGTTCCGCTTGCGATGCTAAAACATAAAGAGAACTTACACCGAGATATTCTTGAAAATTAAAAAAATGGCTGGCCTTTTTTTAAAGGCAGCCATTTTTTGTTATCGGTAAATGTTTTCGGCGATAATTTCACCGTTGTTATTCAAGTAATTATATTGTTTTGACAAGAAATTGTTTTTGCAAACCAGAATAGTTTTTCCGTCATCCATTCGCAAAACTTCGTCAAACTCAGGGTTTATTATAATTTTACCGCTTGTATTGATAAAACCGTATTTCCCGTTAATTTTTATTTTTGCCAGCCCGGCTTGGAAACGAAAGGCATTTTGGAAGATGTTATCAATTACTAATTTACCCTTTTTATCGATATATCCCCATGAACCTTTGATTTTCACGGGAGCTAAGCCTTCCGAAAAATCCTTAACACTTTTATATTTACATTCAATTACTTTTTCACCGTTTTTATTTATAAATCCCCAACGATGTCTTTCTCGAACTGCGGCTAAATCTTCATTGAATTGGCTTATTTTTTCATATTGACAATCAATTATCAGTTTACCATTTTTATCGATAAATCCCCAGTGACCGTTATCTTTTACACCGGCGAAGTATTCATTAAAATCATCAACTTTTTCATACCAACAATCGATTACCAGTTTACCGTCTAAATCGATAAATCCCCAACGTCCGTTTTTCTTTACACGTGCTCTGCTGTCGTGAAAATGGCCGCCGCCGGTATAAATAAAAGGTGCGATTATTTCATTAGTTGTAGAGATAAAACCAAAATGTCCGTCTTTCCATGCTAAAGCACGTTCTTCTCGAAATGCCCATAAATCATTGTACAATGTTGGAACTACAATTTTTCCGTCATAGTTTATCATTCCCCATAATCCGCCGAGCTTTACACGTGCAAAGCCTCGTTTGAAACGGTGTGCTTCTTCAAATTGAAAAGGAATATGTAAGTCGCCTTTTTCATTTATAAAACCGTAACGAACTTGCCCGCCGAATCCGCTTGTAGGGAAATCTTGTACGACAGCAAATCCTTCACTGAATTCTCCGGCATTGAGATATCTCGGAGATACGATGACATCATTTTTGTCACAGTTGATATAGCCGTATTTCCCATTCATAATAAAAGGTAAAGGCTGCGAGAAGATAATTGCAGTAATAAAGGAAAAAATGAAAATACAAATATTTTTTTTCATGAATACGAATCCTCAAAAGACTAATATTTAAGCGTTAATTCAGCTGAAATAGTAACAGAACGTGTACTGTCTGTATTTATACTTGCAATTTCATCGATATTTTCTCTATATGCACCCCAATAATCCGGGTAAACATCTATTTCAAAGCCGATATTGTCTGAGCCGAAATAAACACCGTATTTTCCATATATTTTTTCAGTCCAGTCATAGTAATAATCAGTTTCTTCTGTTTTAAATTTGCAATCTGTTTTAAAGTAAAAAGGAATAGTTATTAATTTAAAATATTTTACCGGCTTCCATGTTAATCCTACCCAAACTCTGTTTTTTACTTGGATATGGAATGTATTACGAGTAATGTCAAGTTTGTCACCGACTTCTAGGGTTACATTTACTTCTTTGCAGAAAAAGTCAAACGGTGAAAATTCTACTTTTGCATTTAAAGAGTTTGCAAGGTAAAAAGTATCTTTTCGGTCGGTTGTATAATAAGGTTCAAATCCGAAAAGTAAACGATTACTTAAAGCGACTTCTAATTTCGTAGTTTTACTTTTTAATTTTCCGTCTACTTCAAGTCCGCTTCCTATATAAAAGAAAGTAAAATAATCTGCTTCGGAAATCCCGGAGACTTTTTCTTCATTATCTAATTCTTGAGATATCCAGTTTGTTACATCATCTTTGTCATTAACATCGTAAAATATTGAAAACGGAATACCTATATTTAATGAAGAACCTTTAAACTCTTTTTTTTCTTTTTTAAATCCAATTTTAAATCCGGCCCCGCCGAATCCGTTCATTTTTTTTAAGAGAAAATATGAGCGTAAATTATTAGATTTTATTTCAGAATCAGAAATAGAATTTTTTCTGAACTTCATTTCGCCGGTATAAAATCCGTATGGTCCGAAAACAAATTTTTCAGAACCATAGCGATTGAAACGAATGAATGCAGAAAGTTCTTCTTCAAATGCGGGCGATGATTTTGATAATGCAGGAGATACATATTCAGTATCGTCAGAGTCCAAAAACTCAAGTTCTGCCGTAGTGACAGATTCAACTTCCGGTTTTATTTCGAAATACGGCACCTCAATGTTGTCGTTTTCATTTTGGTCTTGTGCAAAGATGTTCATAACAAATGTAGCCAATATAAACAGTACACAGATTAATTTTTTCATTTTATCTTACCCTTCAATTTTTATTGATAACTTTAATATATTTCTAGCAAGAACCGTACTTACTTTTTTTTAAAAAATAAATCTTGCCTTATTACCAAAAAATTATTATTTTCCTTTGAATTAAATCCCCAATTTTTATTTTTATGATTGAGGGAGCAATAATAAAATAAAATTTTAAGTTAATAAAAAGGATTTAACATGGCAAAACAAATTTTGTATTCTATTGAAGCTAGAGATGCTTTGAAAAGAGGAATTGATGCCGTTGCCAATGCGGTAAAAGTAACACTCGGACCACGTGGAAGAAACGTTGTTCTTGAAAAGAAATTCGGTGCACCTTTAGTGACTAATGACGGTGTAACTATTGCAAAAGAAATAGAATTACCTGATCCATACGAAAATATGGGAGCTCAATTAGTTAAAGAAGTTTCAACTAAGACAAATGATGTAGCCGGTGACGGAACTACTACAGCTACAGTTTTAGCTCAAGCTCTTGTAACAGAAGGAATCAAAAATGTTACAGCCGGAGCTAATCCGATGTCATTGAAACGCGGAATGCAGAAAGCTTGTGATATCGTTGTAGAAGAAATTAAGAAAAACAGCCAACCTGTAGAAGAAGCACACATTGCAAAAGTTGCTTCTATCAGTGCTAACAATGATGAAGTAATCGGAAACTTGATTGCTAATGCAATGCACGAAGTAGGTAAAGACGGTGTTATTACACTTGAAGAATCTAAAACTATCGAAAACTCTGTAAAAGTTGTTAAAGGAATGCAGTTTGACCGCGGATATATTTCTCCGTACTTTGCAATTCGTTCTGAAAACGGCGTTGTAAACTTTGACGATGCTTTTATTTTGATTTATGACAAAAAGATTTCTTCAATGAAACCTTTAATCCCAGTTTTGGAAAAAGTTCTTCAAATGCAGAAATCTTTATTGATTATTGCTGAAGATGTAGAGGGAGAAGCTCTTACTACTTTAGTTGTAAATATGCTTCAGTCCAGCTTGAAAGTTTGTGCTGTAAAAGCTCCGGGATTTGGTGACAGAAGAAAAGAAATGCTTGGCGATATTGCTGCATTGACAGGTGGTCGTGTAATTTCTGAAGAATTGGGAATGTCACTTGAAAAAGTAGAATTAACTGATTTGGGACGTGCAAAACGTATCACAATCGACAAAGAAAATACTACAATTTCTGAAGGTGCAGGAAGTGAAGAAGATAGAGAAGCAAGAGTAAAAGCTATTCGTTCTGCTATTTCAACTGCAACTTCTGATTACGATAAAGAAAAATTACAGGAAAGACTTGCAAAATTGTCAAACGGTGTTGCTATCATTTCTGTAGGTGCTGCAACAGAAGTAGAATTGAAAGAAAAGAAAATGAGAGCAGAAGATGCTCTTGCTGCCACTCGTGCAGCTGTAGAAGAAGGTATTATCCCTGGTGGTGGTGTTACTTTGATTCATGCTGCACAAGCACTTGAAGGTTTCAAATCTGCTGATCCGGACGAAGAACTTGGTGCTAAGATTGTTCTTAATGCTGTAAAATATCCTTTACGCCAGATTGCTGAAAATGCAGGAGAGGACGGAAACGTAATTATTTATAAATTACAACAAGAAAAATGGGGAATGGGATTTAACGCTCAAACATTGGAAATCATTAACATGATTGAAGCCGGTGTTATTGACCCTGCAAAAGTTGTAAGAACAGCATTGCAAAATGCCGTAAGTGTTGCTTCTTTAGTATTAACTACAGAAACACTTGTAGCTGAAGAAAAAACAGATAAAGCAGAACCTGCAATGCCTGCCGGTGGTATGGGCGGAATGGGTGGAATGTACTAAAATCCATTATTTAAAATAAGCAGAGGGAACATATTTCTTAGGAGATATGTTCCTTTTTTTATGTCCAATCTCATGAAATATAATAAATTATGACTTTAGATATTTGGATAAGAATAAAGGTTTTTGCATAAAAAAAGACTCAGAAAGTATTTCTACTTTCTGAGTACAAAAAAGGAAATAAAAAGTTAAAAAAATGAAAAAGAAACTTTAATTAGCAAAATCAAAAAAACCTTTAAAGAAAAGATAAAACAAGAATGTGTAAATAATAGCAAACACGATTCCACCAAAAACTTCACTCAATTTGTGAGCAATATGTTTTGGTTTTTTCCCGATTTCATGTTCCGGACAATCTTTTACAAGATAAGTAGAACGTTCATTTATTTTATCGATAGTTCCACGTAATTTTACAGCATCGACAAGAACGATTAATGCTGAAACTACTGCAAAACCTAAAACTCCGGAGTTCCAACCATATTCTATTCCCAATCCAAGTGTAGCAGATACAATGAATGCAGTATGGCTGGATGGCATTCCACCATAACTTGCCATTTCTTTTAAAGAAAACTTTTTATTCTTAACTGATTTTATTAATGCTTTTACAAGCATAGATGCAATTTGGCTGGAGCAACTCAGTATCATTACGCGATTAAAAAGTACTTTCCATACTCCTGATAAGCTTTCTAATAGAAATGCAAGATTTTCCTGTATCATTTTAACCTCCGATTATTTTTTTATACTAATAAATAGGGAATTTTTCGCAAAGAGCTTTTACTTCTGAACGAATTTCCTGTTGTAAAGAAGCATTATCAATATCAGAAATGATACGATTTATCCATTCTGCAATTTTTTCCATTTCTGCTTCTTTCATACCTCTGGTAGTCAATGCAGCGGTTCCGACACGCAAACCTCCGGTAACTGTAGGCGGTTGAGTATCAAAAGGGATTCCGTTTTTATTAACAGTGATTCCTGCTTTGTCCAATGCTTCTTCCGCTTGTTTTCCGGTAACACCTTTATTATTAAGGTTAATTAACATTAAATGGTTATCTGTACCGCCGGAGAAAAGGTCAAAACCGAAATCTTGTAATTTTTTAGCAAGAGCTTGGCTGTTTTTAACAACTTGAGTTTGATAATCTTTAAATGAAGGATCGAGTGCTTCTTTTAAAGCAACGGCTTTTCCGGCAATTACATGCATTAATGGTCCGCCTTGGATTCCAGGGAAAACAGTACCGTTGATGATTTCACTCATCATTTTTACACGACCGCTTTTTGGAGCAACGATACCCATTTTATTTTCAAAATCTTTTCCCATTAAAATCATACCGCCGCGAGGTCCACGCAAAGTTTTGTGTGTTGTTGTTGTAACAAAATGTGCATAAGGAATAGGTGACGGATGAACACCTGCAGCTACAAGTCCGGCAATATGAGCCATATCTACCATTAAATATGCACCTACACTGTCAGCAATTTCCCTGAAACGCTTGAAATCGATAACTCTCGGATAAGCACTCGCACCGGCAACAATAATTTGCGGTTGTTCTTTTTTTGCAATTGCTTCAAGTTCATCATAATCGATATAACCGGTTTCTTTTGAAACTCCGTAAGTAACAGATTTGAAGATTTTACCGGAAAAGTTTACTGTTGCACCGTGAGTCAAATGACCTCCGTGAGCCAGTGACATTCCTAATATCTTATCGCCGGGTTTTAATACAGATAAATAAACTCCCATATTTGCCTGGCTTCCGGAATGCGGTTGAACATTAACATATTCACAATCAAATAATTTTTTAGCTCTTTCAATTGCAAGATTTTCTACGACATCAACATATTCACAGCCGCCGTAGTATCTTTTTCCGGGATAACCTTCAGCATATTTATTTGTTAATACACTTCCTTGTGCTTCAATAACATTTTTACTTACAATATTTTCACTTGCAATCATTTCAAGTTGAAACTTTTCTCTGCCCAGTTCTTTTTCCATTGCATCAAATAAATCCGGGTCAAATGCTTTTAAATTATCCATCGAATTTTCTCCTCTTTGTAAAAAACAAATAATTGTTACTAATAAAAGAAATTGAATGGTTCGTCAATGATTTATCCCATTATTAACATGTCATTGTATATTAAATGTAATGATTGAAGGAGAAAGGAAATCATATTACCAATTGTACGGCAACTTCCAATTCTCCGGATATAACTTCTAATTCGAAAGGAGAAGAACCGAAAATCTCCCCGTCAGGCATTAGTGCCATATTTGGTGATGTTTCGACTTTTGCGTAATCGGTCTGGAAATATTCACATCCGCGACAGTAAATGTGTTCTCCGTTAAAGATTTTCAAAAATCCGGCTAAAAGTTCACGTCGAGAAATATCGTGAAGTATAATAATATCAGTCAGCCCGTCGTTGACTAAAGCATTCGGAGCCATTTTAAAAGCTGCTCCGGTTTTAGAATTATTATTAAATGACAGCAAGACAGAACGGGAAGATTGAAATATGATGTTACCGTTGCGGTCTGATAACTTTAGATTATAATTTCGCATAAATCTTAACGCTTTAAAAACGGCTAAAATGTAACTGAAAGCACCTAATTTTTTTCCGCTTTTTTCGGCAAGAATTGTCGAATCTGTGATAAATCCGGCACCGAGAACATTGACGCAATAAAAAGTTTTTTCTTGAGTAGTAACTTTCAGTAAATCTATTTTTGATACAGATAATGATTTTTGTGCTAAATCAAATGCTTGTTTTATTGAATTAATATTTAAATCAGCAGCAAATGTATTTCCGCTTCCCATCGGCAAAGGTAAAAAAGGGACTCTTAAATCTTTATCGACAGCCATAAGTGCATTACAAACCGTGGAGATGAGCCCGTCACCGCCGGCTGTAAGAATAACATCGAATTCTTTTTTTACTAAACTTTCTGAAATAAAAGAATATGTATCTTCAATGGATTTTGTTTCGAAAAAGACAGGAGATTCAATGGATATTTTTTTTATCAGTGCCAATAATTGTGATGTATTTTTAAATTCTTTTCGTTTACCGATTTTCGGAGTGTAAATAATCGCGGCTTTTTTGAATGTCATGTTTTTCTCGTGTTACTTAATTTATGTCAAAGTATTATATATAAAATTAATATTTAAAACAATGCATTTAAAAAGGGCGATAAAGTAGACAACAGAAAATCCTTATGATATGAATCAAATCCACATTTTAAAGGAAGAAATAGAATGAATGAAAGAAATGGATTTGCAATCTGTCAAAATGGTTTTGAGGCATTAACCAGAGATGAATTGTCGGATTTGCGTAATGTGAAAACTTTGAATCAAACTCCGGGCTGTGTGATTTATTCCGGTAAATTAAATAATTGCGTTTTCCCTCATTTTTATGCAAATGAAAGTGAGACGTTGGAAGATGTCGGCGTAAAAACTTTAGCAGGAAGAATCTTTGATTATTTTATAAATAACACGAAAAATATTAAGTTCGAGAGTGCGTGGAATGCAGTGTTTCTTGATTCCAGAGCAGAATCCGGCTTGTCACGCAGAATGAAATCGATAAAGGAAGCTTTTTTTGAAATTATAAAGAAGCGAATGTCCAGAGTATCAAAATTGATGATTGATGATTTTCCCAAAAAACCGGGTGATTATGTGGGCTTGCTTGTTTATGTGACAGATTTTAACAAATTGAATGTAGCTGTTAATTTTCATTATAACGGGCAATGCAGAATGGCAGATGACCCGTTGGCTCCGTCACGTTCTTATTTGAAAGTAGAAGAAGGTTATAGAGTTTTGGAACATTCTCCGTTACAAAATGATTTAGTTGTGGACTTAGGAGCCGCTCCGGGAGGTTGGAGTTTCAGTGCGGCAAAACGCGGAGCAACAGTTTTTGCGATAGATAACGGTCCGTTAAAAAAAGGTGCTTTACAATGGGATACTATAATTCATAAGAAAGCTGATGCATTTAAGTTTGTTCCCGATACAAGAATGGATTGGCTGTTTTGTGATTTGGTTGAAGAGCCTCATCATGTAATGCAGATGATTTCGCAATGGTTTACCAATCGCTGGTGTCGTTCTTTTGTTATTAATTTTAAGTTTGGTCATGTGAATCCGATTAAACTGATTTCGGAATTAGAAAATGTATCCGGAATGTTAATGCCGCATACAAATGCTGCGAAAGTCGTACATCTTTATCACGACAGAGATGAAGTAACCCTTGTCGGTACATTAAAAAATTAAGGAAGATAAAATGGATGCGATTATTGCCGGAGTAGATGAAGCAGGACGCGGCCCTTTAGCAGGGCCGGTGTATGCTGCAGCAGTGATTTTACACGGAGTACAAATTGAAGGATTGAATGATTCAAAGAAGCTGTCGGAACGTAAGCGAGAGTTGTTGTTTGACCAGATAATAAATAAGGCGGTTGCTTACGGGATTGCGTGGGCGACACCGGAAGAAATAGACCGATTGAATATTTTACAGGCGACATATTTAGCAATGCAACGAGCTGTGGAACAATTAAAACTTGAGCCGACTTTTATACAGGTGGACGGAAATCGTTATCCGACGACACTAAAGATTCCCGGAGAGGCGATAGTAAAAGGCGACAGTAAAGTACAGGAAATTATGGCTGCGTCAATTTTGGCAAAAGTGAGCCGTGACCGTTATATGTTGCAAATGGCGGAGCAATATCCGCAATATAATTTTATAAAACACAAAGGATATCCGACAGCAGAACATCGTAATGCAATTAAAGAGTTTGGCGTAAGTCCTATTCACAGGAAAACATTCGGCGGGGTAAAAGAGTTTTTGTAAGACAGAGAGTATGATTTTGTAGCATTATTTTTTTTAGCATACAGAAGATAAAATTAATTATTGTCGATTATTTTAATATAGCAATGTAAATGTTCGGAGGAATAATGAAAACATCTTTTGTAATGAAGTTTCTCTTTGTCTGTATTTTATTTTTTTTGTGTAGTTGTTCGTCCGAGATTTTAGAACTTAGTTTTATCGGCGATATCATGGCACATGATGTCAATTTTAAGATGAAAGACTATTCCGTAATGTATGAAAATGTTGCTGCTAATTTGCAATCGGATGATATTACTTTCGGCAATTTGGAAGTTCCGGTGGTAGACAATCTTCCTTATTCTACGTACCCCAATTTTAATGTTCATAAAGAATATGTAGAAGCCGCTATTAATGCCGGTGTCGATGTATTTTCACTTGCTAATAATCATTCGAATGACCAAGGCAGCGACGGAGCTTTAGCGACTATTAATGCAATGGAGAAATTACGACAAAAATATCGTAAAGATTCAGGGCGGAGTATTACTTTTGGCGGAATGCGAAAAACAACTTTTGACGGACTTGAAGTTCAAATGATTTATAAAAACAATTTGAGAATTGCGTTTGTTTGCGTGACGGAGATTCTTAATATTTACAATGCGAGCCGTCATAAAGTGCAGTTTTATTATTATAACAAAGAATATCGCCAAGAATTTATTGAAAAAGTATCGCAGATAAAGATGAAGACAAAATGTGATTTGTTGGTTCTTTCAATTCATGTGGCAGAACCTGAATATGTTCGAGAAATTCCTGATTTACGAAAAGAATATTTCAGAAGATTAGCAGATTGCGGAGCAGATATTATATGGGCACATCATCCGCATGTTGTGCAGCCTTGGGAAAAATATATTACAAAAAATGAGCGAGAAGCCGTAATAATGTATTCTATGGGAAACTTTGTTTCCGGACAGCGTTACAGAATGAATTATAAGAAACCGGAAAGTCCGCGTGAATATACCGGAGATTCATATATTCTTAAAGTTTCAGTTCAGCGAAGATGGCGGGACGAAAGATATGGTTATGAATTAACTCCGATTCAAATAACGACAAAAGTGGATTATTCTACCGGAGATATAAGGCTTTTTGAGTTTACTGAAGATTTTGTTAATGAACAGGAGCCAAAACTTCAAGATTATTATAAAAAACGCTTTAATCTTATGAAAGAACAACTGGGCATACTTTTGCCGTGGGAAAAACTTGATAGCAGTGATGATGCTTTGATATTGGAAGCAAATTAAAATCGTAGAAAAAAGACAATTTGATAAAAAATAAAACAGCTTTTTTAAATGATGCAAATGCATGAGAATTAATTATAATAGAGCCTAAAAGTTAATAGATTTTTTAGGTGGAAATTATGATGAAAATATTAGACAAAGTAATATTGTTTTTAGGAGCAATATTTTTAATTTTATTAGAAAGCTGTTGTCCGTTAGAACTCGGAATTGTGCTAAAACCTGAAATGGTAAAGGTTACCGGCGGAACAATTGTTGGGACTGACTATCGTGCTTCAATAGGAAACTTTCCTTCTGGAAGACTTGTTCAGTTAAGTGATTTTTATATTGGAAAGTATGAAGTAACTCAAGAAGAATATGAAAGTGTAATGAAAGACCAAATTGTAAGAGTAAAAGGGATAGAAGATGTTACATTTTCGTTGGATAGCAATCCGTCTGCTTGTCAAAAAGACAGTACTACGTATGTTTTATTTGAAGGAGAATGCCAAGAACGTCGTCCGGTAGAGAGTATTACTTGGTATGATGCCGTTTGGTATTGTAATGCATTAAGTGAGAAATTAAGATTAAAACCTGTATACAAAATTACGGTGACTGAAGTAACATCTATAAATCGTTCAAGTCACATTACTGCAGCTGAAGTTGAATTAATTCCCGATGCAAATGGTTACAGATTGCCCACGGAATGTGAAGCAGAATATGCTGCTCGCGGAGGTGATGTAAATGCACCTGACTGGAAGTTCCTTTATAGTGGCATTGATACTGACTCTAGTAAAACTCAAGCTCGTGTAAATAAAGATTGTGACCAAGTTGCTTGGTATAGATATAACAACAGAACGGGCGTATCATCTACTACTGGAAATAGTGAAGACGATACATATTATAGTTATAAAGGAACTCATGAAGTAGGAAAACGAAAACCAAATAGACTTGGTCTTTATGACATGAGTGGAAATGTTTCAGAATATTGTTATGCAAAAATAAATAGTGAGATATATCACAGATACACTGGCGAATTAGAAATCAATCCAGTTCGAGAAGATGAAGGAGGAAACTATAGTGCGTCAATCGCCGGATGTTGGGGGGTGGTGGCATCAGATTGTTTTGCTTATAAGTTCCACCTAAATCCAGCTTCCCTTTACGGTGAGACAAAAGGCTTTCGTGTAGCTCGTTCGTTAAAATAAAAATATTTACTAAGGAGAAAACCATGATTCAAAAAACTAATTTAATTTTTATTATTCCTTTTTTGTTCTTGTTTTCATGTTGCATCGATTCGGAAAAAGACCCTCTTAAAGATTTTGTATTTGTGAA
>JBGUUT010000075.1:0-27808 GCA_045133795.1 Spirochaetota bacterium | reverse complement strand
CAGCTCACAGCTCACAGCTCACAGCTCACAGCTCACAGCTCACAGCTCACAGCTCACAAAGTCTAGTTTTAATCAAAATAATATCCTATTTTATAATAATAAATTTATTAACAAAAAGAGCAGTCATAGGTTCGTTCGCATTGCGAACTCATCGATGACTGCTCTTTTTTTATGCTTTGCAAGTGGTACTTCGACAGTGTTTTGTGAAACAAAACAAATCCGGTTCCCTGAGACGGTTAGTGAGCTTGTCAAACTAAGTCGAAGGGAATGTAAATAGGTAAAATCTTCTCGTACGAGAAGTAAAAATAAATTATTTAAAAAGGAGAGTTGAATATGAGACTCAAAAACCTAGCAAGAAGCGTAAGTATAATTCTTATGCTTTTGGCAATGATGTTTAGTTGTCAGCCCGTAAGCGAGGATGTCGGCAGCAGTAACAACGGCGGAAGTAATTCCGGTAATCAAAACGGCGGTAATGCCGGCGATAATGATAACGAAAACGAAGGGGGCAATACCGGTGGCGGAAATAATCCGGCTAAATTGACATTACAAAATCTTATTGATAATGCAAATGCCGGCGATGAAATCGACTTGTCGGCTTATAAAGATTTAAGTGGTTACAATGCGACGGTAAATAAAGCATTAACAATTAAAAACGGAAGTTTGAATGATGCGAAATTGACTGTTACAGCCGAGAATGTAAAACTTGAGAAACTTGAAAAAATATCTGTCTCTACATCATCAAGACTTACTATTAATAACAGTAAATTGAGCAGTTTGTTAATCGGAGCAAGTACAGAAACATCTAGAAGTACAATTTCTGCCGTTGAAATGTCACCGGCGATGGTATCTGTAACAGCCAGCGAAATTGAAAATATTAACTTAGACGGTTTTAATTCGCAGTTAAATATTACTGACGTAAAAACAAAAATCGGTGATATTCAAACATCAACTGTAGCCAAAATCATTTTGGAAGCCGGAAGTTATGTCGGTATGAAAGACCCAGTTGTAACAGACAACGGTGAACTTACCAGAATCGATATGACTAAAGAAAAAGAACTTTCAATATTATCAATTTATTCTAATCCTAAAAAAACAGAATATGAAATTAATGATGAAATTGACCTTACCGGTTTGATAGTAATGGGAACATATACTGCATCAATCGAAATTTTCAAAAGCGGTGGCTGGAAAGGCGAAGCAATGGATTCTGTAACAAAATGGGAAGATGAAAAAGATTACACTTTGACTTGCGAAAAGTTTGATACTGCCGGAGTAAAAATCGTAACTATAGAAAGTAAAATTGCCACAGGTGTAAAATGTTACTTTAATGTATACGTAAAAGACCCGCAAACTGGTGAAGTTCCGAAAGTAAAAATCAGTGACATAAAATTGGAGAATGCCGGACCTGTAAAAACTTCATACTTGCAAGGTGATAAACTTGATTTAAGTGGTATTTTGATGACCGGAATATGTAACGGTTATAAAATAAATTTGCCGTATACAAGCGAGCCGGCAAACGGAACAACATTGACAAATGTCGGTGAAATTACCGTAATTTTCTATTACAACGATGTACAAGTAAATGTATTACCAATCACGGTAGAAGAAACATTTACCATAGATTTCTATGACGGAATCGACAACAGTAAACCTTTGTATGCACAAAAAGTAGCAGCCGGAGAAAAACCGAGTCGTCCGTCAGACCCGGTACGAGAAGATTACACATTTACCGGATGGTATTATGACGAAGCTTGCAGTGAACCTGCGACATATGTTTTTCACGAAAAGGCAGAAAAAAATATTCAACTTTATGCAGGATGGGTAAAAAATATTTATGCTCATGATATTACAATCAAAGTAATTAATTTGCCGACTGAAGTAAAAGCCCTTTCTATATGGGGAACACTTAATAATCATAAGCTTGCAAATATCATGGCAAACAAAGATATTTATATTGTTGATGTAATAAACGGAACTGCAGAATTCTACTTTGAAAAAATGAATATTGTACGAAGTTTATGGTGTCAGTTTGTACCGATGACAAGCAAAGATATGGCGATGGACGATGGTACATGGTGGCAGACTGCATTCAGCGGAAGTGGTTTTTATTCATATGCAGAAAATAACCTGGTTTATGACGGTTTGACAAATAAAACAACATTGACTCTTAATGTAAAAGCAGTTTACGGTGATGTTTCCACTGTTTTTGAAAAACGTTTTAATACAGAAGATTACATGAATGCATTCCAAGTATCAGTAGGAGAATGTAAATACAAAATCTTTTACGAAGGTTTTGATGTAGAGGAAACTACATATAATAATAATATGACATCTTTTGATGATGATTATGATGTTGTATTGTCGAATCCTAGTCGAAATGGTTATACATTTGTCGGCTGGTATGAAAAAGCTGATTTTTCCGGGAAACCTATAACAGGATGGAATGCCGGAGAAAAGAAAGCAGACGTGACACTCTACGCTAAGTGGGAAAAAGAGAAAGAACCTGTAATTACATTTAATGCCAACGGCGGTAGCGGTACAATGGAAGAGCAGAGCGTTCCGAAAGGTGTATTGATAGGATTAAGAGAAAACACTTTCACTGCACCGGATGGATATTTGTTCAGTCATTGGAATACTCAGGCTGACGGAAACGGAGTATCTTATTATGACAGTATCAAAATAACTAAAGATACAATTCTTTATGCACAATGGTTAAAAGACGTACCTGTTACAGGCGTTTACAGTTACAAATTGAACCTTGGGGAATTTTCAAATGTATGGGGACCAATATTTTCTATAGTACTGTTAACAGATGAACAAGTAAAGGCATCTAAAGAGTACGGTCAATTCCATTTCTCAAGTAAAGCATATCAACTTTATTCTTACGAGGATATGAGTATTGCTAATATTGATCAACCGGGGAATTATGCTGTTTATGGAACTACCCCTGTAGATAATGAATATAAATATTATACCGGTGTAGCGACGACAATTACTGATACAACTTTTGAAGTATTTGTAGATATGTCGAAGATTGTAAAGACAGAATTGAAAGTTTTCAGTGAAATAGATGGAATAAATGAACAAGAATTTGTTACAGAAAGTATGCCTGTAAACCTTACCGGTTACAAACCGTACGTTATTGCGTTAGGTACAGAAGCAAATGACCCTGATAATTATGCAATGACCGGCTGGGGGGTAGATATAATGAAAATGACAGCCGGTGCGACATTCCCGACAAATTTACAATATACAGCTCCGAAAATTCTAACACTTTCTGACATGGAATATGTTTGTTCTAACTTTGGAAATTATCCTATTACATTTACAGACGGTATAGCGACAGCCGAGATTACTTATTCATTGGTAAATGCAGCTTGGGGACAAGAGGCGTTAGACGGAATTAAATTTGGAGTATGTAGCGACACTTCTTGGAATATTAAGTTTACCGGTGCAAGTATTTATTCTTTCAATACCGAAGCTATGTTGACCCGCGGAGCAAATGAAAATAACAGTGTATATGCTGGTATTCTTACAGATGGTATGACGTATGTTTTGACAATAGATGCAAATGCTGGAACTGTAAAAATAACGCCGAAAGGTGCTAATTACGATGAGCCTACTTCTGTAAGTGCGACAGCAGAAAATGTTGCTTCTACTATCGAAGGACTTTCTGCCGGAGCATACAAGCTTACGGTAACCGGAACAATGGATTCTGATATTCTTGCAAATGTAAAAACAGCAATGCAAAGCAAGAAAGATGTAGAAATTGCTCTTGATTTGGGTGGAACAACAGGATTGACTGAAATCCCGGATTCTGCATTTTCAGGTTGTAACTTGACAAGTATTGTAATTCCCGAAGGTGTTACATCTATCGGAGAATATGCACTTTCATGTTTAAGTGACAGTGTGACAATTCCAAGTACAGTAACTTCTATCGGTTATGAAGCTTTTGGTGGAGAATATGGCGACTTAAAAGCTGTATATATTTCTGATTTAACTGCTTGGTGTAGTATCGATATCGGCGGTAGTCTTGAATATTGCGGAAGTCCATTCGGAAGTGAAACTAAATTATATTTAAACGGCGAATTGGTTACAGACCTCGTTATCCCGGGTGGAGTGACATCAATTAATTCTCAGGTGTTCTACAATTATAAACATTTGACAAGTGTGACAATCCCAGACAGCGTGGAATCTTTCGGTTGGTGGGTATTTGCAAAATGTAGCAACTTGGAAAGTGTGTCACTCGGTGACGGTATAAAAGATATGGGGATGGCAGTGTTCAATGGTTGCGATAAATTATCATATAATGAATATGATAACGGGATTTACCTCGGTAATGTAGACAATTCTTATTTAGTTCTTATGCAAGTAAAGAGTCAAGATATTACTTCATGTCGGATTGCCGATACTACAAAAATAATTGTAGGAAGTGTATTTCAACAATGTATAAATTTAACAAGTATTGTGATTCCTGACAGTGTGACAACTATCGGTCAAGGTGCATTTGTAAATTGTGTTTATTTGGAAACTGTGACAATTGGTAAAGGTTTGTCCTTTATCGGATCGCAAGCGTTTGCTTATATTCCGTCAACATTTACTGTTGATTCAGAAAATGAGAATTTTTCAACATCAGCTGACGGCAAGATTTTGTACAACAAAGACAAAACTGCTTTGATTGCTTCTACAGCTACAGGTGATATAACAATACCTGCAAGTGTGACAGCTATTAATATGTTTGCGTTGTTTAATCCTTATTGTAAATTAACAAGTGTAACTTTTGAAGATACTACAGGTACTTGGTGTTACACAGAAAACAGAGATTATACCGGCGGTATGGAAATAGATGTAACAGACCCGGCATTAAATGCTACTAATTTAGCAAGTTCTGATTCTGAGTATTATAATAAGTATTGGTATAAACAATAGTTTTTAGCTTTAAAGTGCGGAATTTTTCCGCACTTTTTTTGTGTCTTTTCGTGAGGGGACAGACCTTGATTCTGTTTTGGTATAGAGGTTTGTCCCTTGTACTTACGAAAGCTTGTAAGCCGAAGCCTTAATTAAACACGGACAGCTTTCTTTACAGGATACGGACAACAACCTTAACAGAACACTGACCGTGTGCTTAATTGCATAGTGTCACAAACCTTTACAGGATAGTGACACTATGCAAAACTATGCAAAATTGTCTAAAACTATGTACCTATGCATTTATGTACAAGAATTGCAGTGCTTATAATAAAATAAAAAAGGCTGTCTTCTATGAAGCTTCAAAACTTCACAAAAACAGCCATTGTATATAAACATGTTTGAATTATAGTTTTTCTATTTCCTCAACCGACAGTCCGGTACTGTCAATTATTAGGTTAATCGAAACGCCGGCAGAAAATCCATCTTCAAAGGCTTCATTTTTAGCTTCTGCAATTCTTGTTGTATATGTCATATATTTTCCTCGTACTTCAATATTCTCTTTTATTACCGCAATCTTGTTATCTATCGTTCTGGCAAGGTCGCTGTCAGCTCGTCCCTTGCGAATGTAATCATAAAACAACTTCAATTCCGGGTCAAGCAAAGTCAAATCCTCCGCCGCAGTGTTCAAAAAAAGCTTATAAGTTCCATCTTTTAGCGGTAACGGCGGACTGCAGTCCAAACAAATATTTTCAAACTTATAAAACGCCTTGCCTTGCAAAAACGGGTCAAAAGTACAGATAAAAATCACATAATTATCTTTCATTTGTGAATATAGACCGCCCGGCTGTGTGTTGTCGATGTCAGCAGCAGCTTGGTAAAACCTTGAACGTCTCGGTAATTCCAGACGGTGCCCATTTTGCAGTTCTACATTAATGCTTTTTTCCTCGTCCCGCAGATATATATCTAATGTAATGCTTTTTGATTCCGGATTAATTTCAATTTCGTGTTGTGATGTGAGGAATTCGATTTCCCCCACTTTGATTCCCAAAATAGTTTCCACTACGTTCTTGCAAATACGGTGAATGTACGTAGTACATGAACGAAATGTTTACTTTAGTAAACATCGAACGAAAATCTCCTTGTCCTTCATCACTTGAGAAAACATAAAATCATCGGTTATTGTCAAGTCTTCCCATTTTTTAATTTTTTGCATTATTGCATCTCCTTAAAAATAAATTGAGAAAAAAACTTTTCTCTATTTGCTTTAATGCAAGAAAGTTTTTTTATATTGCACGTTTGAAATATTTTTTACTAATTTTCTTTTTTTATCCAGCGAAGCATTGTTTAAACGGCGTTTGAGAGTATAGAAAGAGCAATGTTTTTACTGTCAAAAATGGGGAAATGGACGTAAAAAAGTATGAATGAATAATCAAATGTCAAAGTTCTACCCAGACCTTGATTCTAAAATAGAATGTAGATCTGACACCGTGTGGTTTTAAAAAAGGAAAGTTATATCGCAGGAAAGCACAGTCACAATAAAATGAACGTAAATTTGTCAATCGGTGTTTCTTATGGTATAAATACAATTATTTTATACTAAAGGAGCTAACTGATGAATATAGAAAAAACAGCACAAGAAAACTTTGAATCATTAAAAAATAATGTTTATCCCGGACGCGGAATTGTTCAAGGTTTGTCAAAAGACGGAAAGAAATTAGTTCAGATTTATTGGATTATGGGAAGAAGTGAAAATTCTCGTAATCGTGTATTTATTGAAGAAAACGGTTTTGTAAGAACAGCACCGTTTGATGAATCAAAAATGAAAGACCCTTCATTAATTATTTATTATCCGGTAAGATTTTTGGATAAATGCCATATCGTTTCAAACGGAGACCAGACTGACACTGTTTATGAAGGTTTGAAAAACGGAAAAGGTTTTACTGAATCTTTGGCTACAAGACAGTTTGAACCGGACGCTCCGAATTTTACACCTAGAATTACAGGTATGATTGATTTGGATGATAAACAACACAAATTCCATTTTTCTATTTTACGCTGTACTTACGGCGACGGAAAAGCTTGCGAAAGAATGAATTTTGCGTATGAAGCGATAGAGCCGGGATTCGGTTATTGTATTCATACTTATGAAGGCGACGGAAATCCGTTACCGACATTTGCACGTTATCCTTACCATGTTCCTTTGTTTGATGATAATCTTGAAACTTATTGGAATATTTTAAATGCTGAAAATCTGGTTTCTTTATTGGTAAAAACAATTGATGTAGAAACAGGAAAAACAGAAATTAAAATAAAAAATGCACATGAATAAAAATATGGAGTAGGTAATATGCCCGGAGAAATCAGGAAATTAAAATATATTGCAGATGAGATTAGAGAAGAACTTGTCGCTAAAATTAATATGTACGGTGCAGATGTACGTTTGGCTTGTCTTGTAGCCGGTGAACATCCGGCTTCCGAGAGTTATATTAACGGAATTGTTCGTAATTCTGAAAAATTAGGTATTAAAACAGAATTAGTACGTTTCAGCGACTCGGTTACTGAAAATCAGTTTGTAAAAAAGATGGATGAGATTAATCGTGATGATAAATATTCCGGAATGATTTTGCAACTTCCGTTACCTCGTCAGATTTCTCATTCAATGGTTTCTCGATTGGTAGATTATCGAAAAGATGTTGACGGAGTAAGTCCTTTTAATCAGGGCTTACTTTTTGCCGGACAGCCTTTTATGGTTCCCGCTACGGCATGGGCGGTAGATTTGACATTGGCAAAGATTGCAAAGGAGCGAGGAATAGAGCTTGCCGGAAAGAAAATTGCAATTGTGGGACGGTCTGTTACCGTAGGTAAACCGGTTCTTCATTTGGCACTAAAACGTAATATGGTACCGGTTGTTTTGCATACAAAGGCACAATATCCGGAAGAAATTGCAGCGGAAGCAGATATAATCGTTGCATGTTGCGGTGTTGCGGAATTGATTAATGAAAACTGGGTTAAAGATGATGCAATAATAATCGATGTCGGTATTAATACAAAAAATGATGAAACCGGTAAGAATGTTTTGTGCGGTGATGTAAATGCTGCTGCAGTCAATGAAGTTGCATCTCTTGTAACGGCAGTTCCCGGCGGTGTCGGCAGCGTAACAAGTGCGTTACTTTTTGCCAACACTCTCAAAGGCTGGTATATGGTTAATAATCGCAAAGAACTTAGATTTGATTTTGAGGTGTAAAATGGCGGACAATCAAGAACAAAATGTTGTTGAGCCGGGAACTCTTTATTTAGTTTCTACGCCGATTGGAAATTTGGAAGATATTACGCTTCGAGCATTGAAAGTTTTAAATGCGGTTGATGTAATTGCTTGTGAGGATACACGTCATTCTTTAAAATTGTTGAATCATTATGAGATAAAAAAAAGATTGGTGGCGTATCACAGTTATAATGAAAAAAACTCAAGCTTCGGACTTGTTCAATTGTTGGAACAAGGGAATGCCGTAGCTGTAATAAGTGACGGCGGTACTCCGTGTATAAGCGATCCCGGAGTTGTTGCCGTTCGTGCATGTATAGAAGCCGGTTTCCCGGTTGTAGCAATTCCCGGAGCTACGGCTGTTATTCCGGCGTTGGTTGTATCGGGAATGCGAACCGATACTTTTCATTTTTTCGGTTTTCTCTCTTGTAAAGGAGGGAAACGTAAACATGAACTTGAAGCAATGTTGAATTTAGACGGAACTCTTGTTTTATACGAAAGTACGCACAGAATCTTTAAATTGCTTGCCGATATTGCAGAGGTTTTTCCGCAACGACAAGTTTGTGTATGTAAAGAGATTTCTAAGATTAATGAAAAAGTATATCGCGGAACGGCATTAGAATTGCAAAAGGACATGGAAGAAGATAAAAATGCCGGAGAATATGTAGTTTTAATTGCTAATTATTCATTACGAAAAAAAGATGATTTGATGATTGAAAAATGAGTAATTTTTACGATAATGTTTGAGAAAGATATAAGTTGGACTTGTTTTGAAACTTTTATATGTTATTAGTAGGTTTTGTCAGGGTTAAGTTATTTCTTTTTAGGTCGATAAATAAACTATTAAAAGGTGGTTTTTATGAGTATTAATAAAATTAATTCAGTTAATGGTATTAATGAGTATGCAAGAATGAATTCTGCATCTCAAACAAGAAAAACTGATATTAAAGACAGTGTTAGTATATCAAATGAAGCAATAAGTCGTTCAGAACAAAAACGTATTATAGAAATGGTAAAATCTGCTCCGGATGTAAGAGCAGACAGAATTGCAGAAGTAAAAGCAAAATTAGCTGCTAATCCTAATTATTTTGATGATGCAGCAGTAATCAGCGGTACGGCAGACAGTTTACTTAATGATTTAATGTAATCTGGGGAGCTTTTTGAGTGCAGGTTTTTGATTTTTTTATTCCTTCACATTTAAAATTTGGAGTAGATTCGTTAAATCGAGTAGGTAATGTAGTAAGTTCTGTCGGTAACAGGGTATTTTTGGTAACAGAAAATGCTTTATTGAACGGAAAGGTAATTTCTCGTATTCAGACGTTATTGGCAGGACGAAATTGTGAAGTAATTTTATATGATATTCCTGCGAATTTAGTATCAAAAAATATTATTGATAAAGGTGCTGTTTTAGCAAGAACATCTTACAGTGATGTAATTGTAGGTGTAGGAAAAATGCAAACTCTTTCTGTTGCTAAAGCAATTGCAATGCTTGTTAATAATACTAAATCGATTAATGATTATATTGACGGAGAAGTAATAAAAAAAGCTTCTCTTCCGTGCATAGAAATTCCGACGGAAGCCAGAAATCCGTTTATGTTCAGAACAGATTTTCTTATACATGATGTAAGGACCAGAAAACTTTCCGTATTAAAAGCTGTTAACGGTCAACCTTGTAATGTTATCTATGATCCGGCGATTATGTCAGATATGGATTTACCTCAAATTATGATGAATAATTTAGCAAATGCAATAGAAGGTTATTTATCTACGGATTCAAGTTTCTTATCAGATATGATGTTTTTGAAAGCGATTGAGATGATATCAAAATATCTTATTTCGGCAGTAAAAGACGGTGATTCTGATTCTGCGTCTTTTTTATCTTTGTCGGGACTGATGACATCTATGGGGCTGGGAATGGCATCCACGGGTATAATAGGTGCATTGTCTGAAGTTATAAATCGAAACTTGAATTTTGAGAATTCTGCCGTAGCTTCTATACTATTACCTTATGTAATAGAGTTTTGTATTCCGTCCAGTGCTGAAAAAATTGCCAGAATAGGTGCTGCAATGGGAATAAACGTTGAATCAAAGACAATGCTTGAAGTGGCGGTAAAAGTTATCGAATTTGTGAAGAATTTGGCACAAGAATTGGATTTACCTTTAAGATTATCCGATTTTTCTTTAAAAACAGAAGACTTAATTCATATTGCAGATGAAGCAAAAGAATTGGACATGATGAATTATGTTCCGCGTACATGCAGTAATGAAGAACTTTATGATATTTTGCAATCTGCATTTTAGAGTAAATATATATGATTATTTGAGGAGATGAATTCTGTCAGTAATGATGAAATTCATCTTTTTTTATTTTATAGAGTTTTGAATTTAGGAGAATGAATGATGAGTATTCGTAATTTTTTTGGACATTTATCCACAATTACGCGACATCGACATATGGTAATACGCCATTGTTTTAAAGCCGGAATTTTTTGGCAGGGGTGTTTGCATGATTTATCAAAATACAGTCCCAAAGAATTTTTTGCGGGAGTACGTTATTTTCAAGGAAATCGCAGCCCGAATGAGGGAGAACGAGCTGTAAAGGGATATTCGTTGGCGTGGATTCACCACAAGGGGCGTAATCCTCATCATTTTGAATATTGGACTGATTATAACAGTCAAACACGTTTGATGTCGCCCGTAAAAATGCCGTTGCGTTATGTAATAGAAATGTTTTGTGACAGAGTTGCTGCATCTAAAATATATAAAAAGAAAGATTATACAGATTCGAGTTCGTTGGAATATTTTTTAAATGCCAAGAAACAGCGTGTAATTCATCCCGAAACATCAGAGTTATTGGAAAAATTGTTGAGAATGTTGAGTGAAAAGGGCGAAAAGGAAACTTTTTCTTATATCCGTAAATTGAAAAGAAAAAGGGAGTATTAAATGAAAAATACGACATTATGTTATATCGAAAATCATAATGGCGATTATCTTATGTTGTATCGTAATAAAAAGAAAAATGACCCGAATGCCGGAAAATGGATTGGTATAGGGGGAAAGTTTGAAGACGGAGAAAGCCCTGATGAATGTCTGTTACGTGAAGTTTGTGAAGAAACCGGTTTGACATTGTTATCATGGGAATTACGCGGTATTGTGACTTTTGTTTCTGACGAATGGGAGACGGAATATATGTTTTTATATACGTCTGATGACTGGAGCGGAAAGTTAAGCGTTTGTGATGAAGGGCAACTTGCATGGAAACAAAAATCTGAAATCGATAGTTTATCCATGTGGGAAGGAGATAAAATCTTTTTGCGATTACTGCAAGATGAACGTGATTTCTTTTCGTTAAAACTTTCATACGAAGGACAAAAACTGATTTCTGCGGTTTTAAATGGTAAAGTATTAAATTATGAGTGAGGTTTTAAGATGAATGTATGTATGTACGGAGCTTCATCGAACAATATTTCGCAAGTCTATTTTGATAAAGCGAGTGAATTCGGGCAAAATCTTGCAAAATTTGGGCATGTTTTAATTTACGGAGGCGGTAATTCCGGAGTCATGGGAGCTGCTGCTGTAGCGGCATTGGAAAACGGCGGAAAGGTAGTCGGAATTGCACCGTATTTTTTTAAAGAAGGAAATCATCTTTTAGATGAGTGCAGTGAGTTTTTTTATACACAAACAATGCGAGAACGTAAGCAGTTGATGGAAGAAAAAGCTGATGTTTTCGTTATGATGCCCGGCGGAATCGGAACATTTGAAGAATTCTTTGAGATTCTTACTCTTAAACAATTAGCAAGACATGATAAGAAAATAATTATTGCAAATATCAACGGATATTTTAACCCGCTTTTGGCGATGTTGGAGAAAGCTGTAAACGAACAATTTCTTCAATCTAATCATTTGCAGTTATTTTCAGTTTGCAACTCTATAGATGAAATATTTGATTTATTAAGATAAATAAGGTCTAAAAAGAAAAAGGTTGTCGAAAAGACAACCTTTTTTTGATGTTACGGTAATGGTTTTAATTCAACGTTTGGATCCGAATCTTTTTCGTAATCAACGCCCGGTACTTCAAAACCGAAAAGTTGGAAAAATTCTTCTTGGAAACCGGCAACGTCACAATATTTACTTACAGTTTCATCGCTGATATTATCCCAAATTTCACTGATTTCGTTTTGTACATCATCACGCATTTCCCAGTCATCAATTCTGATACGACCTTCTTCATCTGTAGGAACGCCGTCTTTATTGTAAAGGAAATCTTTAAAAAGTCTTGCAATTTGGTGGATACATTTTTCGTGTAAACCTTTATTTTTCATAACTTTATAAAGAATTGAAATATACAAAGGTACAGCCGGAATAGCAGAACTTGCTTGAGTTACAAGACCTTTGTTTACGGAAACATATGCTTCACCGTGAATATTTGCCATTTTTTCACGTAATTCGTGTGCTGTTCTTTCTAAGTCTTCTTTTGCTTTTCCGATAGAACCGTTTCTGTAAATCGGAGCAGTTTGTTTTGGTCCGATGTAAGAATATGCAACTGTTTTTACACCGTCTGCAAGAACATCAGCTTTTTGCAAAGCATCAATCCACATTTTCCAATCTTCACCACCCATTACGTAAACAGTTTTTGCGATTTCTTCTTCTGTTGCCGGATTTAAGCTGATTTGAGCTAATTTTCCGGTATTAATGTTTAATGTACGAGTATTGAATGGTTCACCGATAGTTCTTAAAAATGAAGCTGTAACTTCACCGGTGTCCGGATTTGTTCTTTTAGGAGAAGCAATACTGTATACAACCAAATCGATTTTTCCGAATTCTTTTTTAATTAAATCGATTGTTTGATTTTTGATTTCATGAGAAAAAGCATCTCCGTTTATGCTGTAATGCTTGTTTCCTGTTTCGTCAGCATATTTTTCAAATGCTGCAGAATTGTAAAGTCCGGCAGATGCAGTTCTTGTACCTTCTGCTGTTCTTTCAAAAAAAACTCCTACAGTGTTGGCATTCATTTGCCACGCTGCACAAATTCTTGAAGAAAGACCGTATCCGGTAGAAGCACCGATAACTAAAACATTTTTTATGCCGTCTATTGCCGGTAAAGTTTTAACATAGTCGATTTGTTCTTTTACTATTTTGTCACAACCTTCGGGATGTGAAGTAAAACACATATTACTTCTTAACATAGGTTTAATAATCATTATTTTCTCCTTTGTAGTACGTTTTTTCTAAAATAAATAGAGTTAAAACTGTTGTATAAAATACAAATTGAGCAAGTCAATGTAAGTTATCATTGTTTATTTTTGAAGTCAAGTTATAAGTGACTGGGTGGTCATTTTAATTTTGTATATTTAATCGTTTTTTGTATTATCTTGACTTTACCTTGTATAAATGATAAGAAACTTCCAAATTTTTATTATTAAATCGAAACATAAGGAGAATATATAGAATGTCGAATTGTTTCTTTTTGGCACAAGCCAATCCTCAGGCAGGCGGCAGTCAACTTGGTTTTATGTTTTTTCTGATTATCATGTTGGTTGTCTATTGGGTTTTCTTAATTCGCCCGCAAAGTAAAAAAAGAAAGGAATTACAACAGAAGCTAAGCAATCTTAAAAAAGGTGACCGTGTAGTAACTATCGGTGGTGTTCACGGAAAAATTGTTTCAGTAAAGGATAAAGTAGTTGTTCTTCGTGTTGATGACAGAGCAGAGATTACTTTTGATAAGAATGCTATTTCTACTGTAGAAGCTCAAGGAAAAGAAGAGTCTGCTGCAGCGGATAATAAAGATAAAGAAGAAGAGGTGGAAAAGAACAATGAAGAAAAGTAGCAGATTATTAATCCTGTTAATTTGTTTGGCAGGTGGATTCTATTTCTTAATGCCGTCAATTACATGGTATTTTGTTTACAAAGAAAAAGATCGTGACGAAGCGAGTCTTTCCGGTGTTCGTTTGAAAAACGAAATCAACAGTCGTATTGAAAAAGGTATAAAAGCTTTTAGTGATGCCGATGCCGGTGCAAAAGAATTGAAAGTGTTGGGAAAAGAAATAAGTCGTAAGCTAAAAGAATATAATTCTGTAAGTGCTAAAAAATTGAAGTTAGCTGCAAATGCAACTTACAGTGATATGAAAAATGTTCTTTTTGATATGTATAGCTGCAATAATAAAACAGAAGAAGAGAAAAATCTTCTTGTAGAAAAAGTAGCTAAAAAAGCATTGGAAAATTATTATACAGCTGAATTTGATGCAAAACGTAAAGTAAAAAACAGTACAATCAAGCTTGGACTAGACTTACAAGGTGGGGCTTACGCTGTAGTGACTTTAAATTTTAACCATCCTTCAGTAGAAGGAAAAGCTGTAACTGAAGCAGATAAAGCTGCAGCATTAGATAATGCCGTATTGATGATTGAAAACAGAATTAATAAATTCGGTGTATCTGAAGTTTCAATCCAGAAAATAAAAGAACAACACAAAATTGTTATTAATTTGCCCGGTGTAAAAGAAACAAGTGATTTAAGAAAAATTATCGAAACTGTCGGTGTTCTTGAATTTAAAGTTGTTTCTAAAGAAGGTTCAGAATTACTTTCTGAATTAAAAAGAAAATATGATTCAGAAGGAAAGATGTTTATTGATGATAAAGGAAATATTAATCCTGAAATCTTATCTCAGTTACCTCCTGATACAGAAGCTTTAAGAGTATCAAATAAAGATAAATACGGTGAAGATTACTCTCAAGTTCCTTTTATCGTTGTTTCTAAAGAGTCTCTTTTAGGCGATAATCCAAAAGTAAAAACAGCTACAGTTGATCCTGATAATTTGGGACGTTATGTAATTAATTTTACATTGGAAGGAGAAGCTGTTGACAGATGGGCAAAAGCAACAAGAGAAAATATCGGTCGCCAGATTGCTATTATCCTTGACGATGTTGTATTACAGAGCCCTGTTGTACAAAGTGAAATCCCTAACGGAAGAAGCCAGGTTACACTTGGTAACTTATCTTACGAAGAACTTGATGATATGGCAAAAATTCTTCGTTCAGGAAGTTTAAATATTCCGTTGGAAATTGCTGAAGAAAATACTATCGGTGCTTCTTTGGGAAAAGACTCAATTCGCAGCGGTTTATTTGCATTGCTTATCGGTGTGATTATTACTGTAGTATTTATGATTTTTGTTTACGGTTTAGGTGGAGTTGTTGCTGACTTTGCGTTGGTATTTAACTTATTCTTCCTTCTTGCCGGATTGGGTATGTTTAACGGAACTCTAACATTACCGGGAATTGCAGGTATTATCTTAACTCTCGGTATGGCTGTAGACTCAAATGTTTTGATTTATGAACGTGTAAAAGAAGAATTCAGAAGCGGAAAAAGTTTTGCAACATCAATAACTTTAGGTTATGAAAAAGCTTTCTGGGCAATCATGGATGGAAATATAACAACATTTATTGCCGCTATAGGTATTTCGTTGTTCGGTACAGGTGCAATCAAAGGATTTGCAGTAACTCTTTGTATGGGTGTTGTATCAACATTGTTCACATCATTATTTATTACAAGATTAGTTTGGGATACAATCACTTCAGGTGTGAATTTCAAAACATTGCGTGCAGTATCATTATTTAGGGGGAAATAATTGTTATGAAAAGAGTAGTAGATTTCGTAAAAATACAAAAAATTATGCTGCCAATAGTCATAATTTGTATGTTAATTAGTGTTTGGACAGTTTTTCTTCCAAAAAGCCTTCCTTTGGGATTTTTGACACCAAAGAATTTTAATGTAGGTATTGATTTTCAAGGTGGTGTAAGTCAAAGAATTACTGTTTATTCCGGAGCTTCTATTGAGAAAATTCGTGAGTTATCAGAAAAAGCCGGACTTGGAAGTAATGTACAGGAAGTTATTCTTAATGAAAGACAGCAAATCGGTAAAGCAAGTTCTTTTTTAGTAAAAACAGGTCTTACAAAAGAAGATGAAAAGGAATTAGCAGAACAGAGAAAAACTCAACCGGATTTGACTCCGGCACAATATTTAGGCAAGAAAACAGAAAAAATGTTTGAAATGCTTGATAAAGAATATGGTGCTGAATACAAATTAACAGGTGCAGATTTTGAAGAAGCTAATGCAAAACTTCAAAACGAAGAAAAAATTGAAGGTGTTATCTCAGTATCGGAAAATGAAATTGTATTAAACAATACAGTAACAGACAGTACAAATACTGTATCTCCTGCTTCATCTAAAGGCATGAGAGCTCAGGCGATTATGTTGATTGCATTTGTTGTTGCCGTAATTTTACTTTACGTTACAGTTCGTTTTAAATTTCATTTCGCATTAGCCGGAGTTTTGGCTCTTATGCACGATGCGTTGATTTGTTTGGGTATGATAAGTTTGTTCGGAATCGAGCTTAACCTTACAGTTGTAGCTGCGATACTTACAATCATCGGTTACTCAATAAACGATACAATTGTAATTTTTGACCGTATTCGTGAAAATTCATCAATTATGAAAGATGAACATCCGGATAAAATATTTAATGTAGCGTTATCTCAAACTTTAGGTCGTACTCTTATTACATCATTGACAACATTGTTCCCTGTTATTGCATTGTTTATTTTCGGTGGAAGTAATATCAGAGGATTTGCTTTTGTTATCATGATTGGTATTGTTGCCGGTACGATTTCTACACTTTTCTTAGCTTCAACAATTGCTCTTGCTTTTGAGAAATCAGCATCAAAAGAAAAGATTAAAAAATTGGATGCAATTAAAGAAAAGGAAGAAAGAAAAGCAAAAGAAGCTGCGAATTCTGAAGACGGTGCAGTTGTGGTTGATACTGTTGCAACAAAGGCTGATGATATTGCTATTTCTAAAAAAACAATGATGAAATTGAAAGGAAAGAAAAAATAATAAACTGTAGTTGTTTTTTCTTGACGAATATTTTTGAAAAATATATAAAACCGATAAGTTTTGTGTATATTACAGAAGGGGTTTATGGAAAAAGAAGAAGCGATAGAAATACAAGGTATAGTGACGACTGCATTACCTAATGCAATGTTTAAAGTAAAAACTGACAGTGGTCACGAAGTTTTAGCTCAGCTGTCTGGAAAAATGCGAAAGTATTATATTCGTATTGTTCCGGGGGATTCAGTTGTAGTTGCAGTTTCTCCTTATGATTTAACTCGTGGACGAATTGTTTTTAGAAATAAATAATTTAAACCTTTTAAGGTCTTTGATAAAAATTTTAACAAAAAGGTAGGTGATTTACTTTGGCTCAAGTTTACGTTGGTAGCGACGAAAGCATTGAAAAAGCAATCAAAAAGTTCAAGAAACTTGTTGATCGCGAGAGTATACTTCTTGAAGTAAAAAGAAGAAGATACTATACTCAGCCGGCTGTTGAAAGACATGAAAAAATGAAAAAGCTGGAAAGAAAGAAAAGAAAAAAAATTATGAAGACTAAAAAAATGTTCTAATTTTTTTGTTAGATTAATAAAGCACTTTGAATTGAATGTTATTTTCGATTCAAAGTGCTTTTTTATTTTAAGCAATCCATTTATTGTTTTTTGTAAAACAAGTATTTTATTGTTAATTTAAATTCAGATATTGATATATATTACCTAACTTTTCTAAATAAGAAGAATTGATATGCAAAATAAGAAATTAACAGACGGAAATTTATTGATTAATATTTTGATTTTTTCATTACCTTTGATGTTATCCGGAATTTTACAATTATTGTTTAATGCCGCAGACACGATTGTTGTCGGGCGTTTTGCCGGTAAAGCATCGTTGGCGGCTGTTGGTTCTACGACATCTTTGATTCAGTTGCTAGTGAATTTATTTATTGGTTTGGCTGTCGGAGCTAATGTAGTAGCAGCTCATTTTGTAGGAGCCCAAAAAAGTAAAGAAGCAAATGAAACTATGCATTCTTCGATTGCTTTGAGTTTATGGTGTGCAGTTGTTTTGACAATTGTAGGTTTAATGTTTTCTCCATTCTTTTTGCGTTTAATGGGGTGTCCTGATGATGTGATAGTGTTGGCTTCAAGATATATGCGAATCTATTTCTTAAGTATGCCGGCGTTAATGATTTATAATTTTGGTAGTGCGATTTTACGAGCGGTAGGTGATACGAAATATCCTTTATATTATTTATGTGTTGCCGGGGTAATCAATGTAATATTAAACCTTATATTTGTTATAATTTTTCGCATGGATGTGGTGGGAGTTGCACTTGCAACAACAATTTCTCAATGTATTTCAGCAGTTCTGATATTGATTAGGCTTAATAAGGGCGTTTATGATTTAAAATTTTCTTTTGGTAAATTAAAGTTTAATAAATTGATATGTCTACGTATGATAAAAATAGGATTGCCTGCAGGAATCGGCGGAGTCTTGTTTTCATTGTCAAATGTAGTTGTACAAGCAGCAGTGAATTCATTTGGTTCAGTAGTGATTGCCGGATGTTCGGCAGCAGCCAATATTGAAGGATTTATTTATGCTTCAACTAATTGTTTTTATCACGCAGCCATTACTTTTACCGGGCAACATATAGGAGCCGGTAAATATAAAAGAATATCAAAGATTTTATTGTCGTGTATTGGATGTGCTTTTGTAGTATGTGCTATCTTTTCTGTTTGTGTGTGCGTATTTGCAAAACCATTGGCGGGAGTGTATTCTACAGATTTACAAGTAATAGAGGTAACCGTTACTCGACTTTTAATAGTTTGTTCTTGTTATGTTTTTTGCAGTGTAATGGATGTAATTCCCGGAATAATACGCGGAATGGGCTATTCTATTACGCCGACGGTAATTACTCTCACCGGAGCTTGTTTTGTCAGAATTGTTTGGGTTGCGACAATTTTTCAATATTTTAAAAGCTTAAAAATGTTGCTGGTTGTTTATCCGATAAGCTGGGGATTGACGATAGTGGCACATCTAATCTTTTTTTCAATCGTAAATAAAAAGTTATGCTCGCATAAAGTGACGAACTTGTAATGACATACGATGAGTTCACAACGTGAACGAATGAAATGTTTTCGAAAGAAAACATCGAGTGAAATGAAGTTTTTCCCAACGGGAAAAAATAAGCGTAGCATTGTCTTCAGTTCGTGGAGACTATATTTCATATAGTGAGCAACGTTACTATGCATATCGCATATAGCTTATATCTCATATAAGTCTGTCCCTATAAGAAGACATTACTCGCAAAAATAAGTTGTTTTTTTCTGAAGAGCTTTTTTGATGAAAGGTTCGATTTTCTCCGGAGTATCGGATGGAGCAAAACGATTTACAACTTTCCCCTCACTGTCTACAAGAAATTTTGTAAAATTCCATTTGATTGCACCTTTTTTCTCACTTTTTAAATATTTATACAAAGGTTCTTCTTTTCTTCCGTTGACGTTGATTTTTGAAAATTGTGAAAATGTAATTGCATATTTTATACGACAAAATGTATGAATCTCATCATTATTGCCGGGAGCTTGATGAGCAAATTGGTTGCATGGAAAGTCTAATATTTCCAAGCCGTCATCATGATATTTTTCATACAAATCTTGCAGAGCTTCATATTGTGAAGTAAAGCCGCATTTTGTAGCAGTATTTACTATAAGTAAAACTTTACCCTCATAATCTTTGAGAGATTTTATTTCTCCGTTTATTGCTTTAACTGAAAAATCATAAACAGTCATGATTACCTCCTTAATCGGTATGGTAAAAATAACTATTAATGATTAATCAATTATGCAATAAGAGGATTTTTTTACACCTATTTCAGATTCAAAACATCTTCTGCAATTTTAACGGCGTCTTCTATACAACCGCTGCAACTTCGCAAAACTTTTCCGGTATCTATTCCTTTGATTTCACTGCAAATTACGGATTGATTCTTAGCAATGAAGTCTTCGACAATCTTTGATGATAATTTATAAGTTGCTGCTTTTGTTCTTTCTGATAAACCACCGCTGTTTTTGATTCCGGCAAGCATTACGGCACCGCTTACGGCTCCGCATGTGCATTTTGTACCGCCCATTCCCAGACCGAAACCTTCTGCAATTTTAAATAATATTTCTTTATCAACTCCTAATTTTTCGGCAAATGCACATGCTACGGCTTGACAGCAATTATAACCGGCATTGTGTAATATAATAGCTTTTTCTGTGGTATCCATATTTTCCTCCGTTTTAAAATACTGAATGTAGTTTAATTATTTATTATTTGTCAAATAAATTGTCTTTCGTTTCATTGTTATGATAAAACTCCAGTGCTTTTTCCACCATATTTGTCCCCCAAGCTTCGCACAGCATTTCTTTTGCCGCGTCTTTTATTTCTGCCGATACGGTGGTTTCCAAACGCATTACGGAACGTAAAACGGCGATTTGAGTGTATGCGACAATCATTTTATATGTCTGTTCATCTAGGGGATTTTGTTTGTTATAAAGGAATATTATTGTAAAAACAGAAGCAGACGAACAATGACTTTTCCATTTTTCAAGTGATGTTATTTGATTACTTGTGCTTATTCCTCCGCCGACTCTGTAGCAATAAAGTTTTTCGGGAATCCCTATGTATCTTTGGGCATTGCGACTGATAAAAAAATATAGCAGAAAATCTTCAGACATTACACAGTAAGTTTCAGGAATAAAGCTCATAGCTTTAATACAAAGAGTGCGTTTTAAAAGTTTTCCCCATATATACCAAGGGTGTTTATTTTCAGAATAACAGTTTTTGAAAATATCAATTCCGTTCAGTTCACCGATGTAGGGGTGAGCCGCTTTTTCATAATATTTAGTATTGTCAAGAGTCGCTTGTACAAAATCAATATCAGCACAACATTGAACAATATCTGCATTTTTATTAATCGCAATATCATACATTTTTTCCAATGCGTCATTGCTGTTTAATTTATCATCTGTATCAATGAAAAATATATATTCTCCGCAAGCTCCCGTTATTCCGGTTCGCCGACTTTCGGTAAGTCCTTCGTTGATTGAATGTTTTAGAATTTTAATTCTTTTGTCTTTCTTAAAGTTTTTTTTGATTATTTCTTTAACTGTCGGTTTGTTTTCACTTCCGTCGTCAACAATAATAATTTCAATGTCTTGCATTGTTTGTGAGACAATACTTTCCAGACATTGTGTAAGTTCATGTTGTGTATTAAAAACCGGAATAATAACGGAAATTTTTATCATGCTGTTCTCCTAAAAAGTTTACGTTGTTATTAATATTTATCATTATTTTAATGAAGAAATTAGGAAAGTTAAATTATTTTATGATATAACACCATAGAAAATAAGGGGGAAATAATGTTTCATAAAGCTAAAGAATGTTATGTCAGAGATAAATTCGGAAATCGTTATTTTGATTTGCGACGGGCAGATAATATTACCGGTCATTCTCATCAAAAGCTTACAACACAGATAAAGAATGCCGTATCTACTCTTCTTACGTTGGATTTGCCGACTGTATATCACAAGCGTTACAGAAAAATTATTTCTGAACTTACAACAAACGGACTTTATGAACTTTGTTTTTTTTCAAGTACCCAAGAATTTTTATTGAAAGTTGCAGCTTTATACGGAAATATAGAACCGGACAATGTCGGAATGAAAGATTTTATGACAAATCACGGAATAAAGACCGGAGACGGAATAAAGCTTTATGATTTCACGATAAAATCTCCTACCGATATTCAGCAAGCAAACTTTATTGCATGGTATTACAATTTCCCTCGTTTACTTGATGAAAACAATATTCCGCAAACGGATTGTATCGTTTTGCCGGCATTGTACACCGGTTATACAAATACATGTGCCGTATTGGTGAATCGCAATCTAAAAGACTTGATAAATATTTGTCGACCGTTGGAAGAAGTTCCGGCGATTGTTTTTGTTACCGCTATTACGTTTTATTATAAAGCAAAGGCTTTACAGGGACAAAAATGCTTTTCATTTACTAATGAAAAATTTTTATGTAATGACAGAGTTTTTGTATTAAAAGATGAATATCAAAATGAAGCACAAGATATTGCCGCTTCTTTAAAATCTGACGGTATAATAATTAATACTCAAGCTCCGTATTACAATTATATACCGCTTACTCTTGATATTCATGAGATTCGCCGCATTAAAAATACTTTAGAAAAATGCTGAAAGAAATTATTAACGTCTCCAACTTTTAGGAATCTGAAAATAACGAGTTAACCAAACTCCCAAAAATCCGCAAGCGGCAACAACAACAGAAGAAATTATTAATGATAAAAGTATTCTGCCTATTGTGTTTTTTTGCATAATCAACTCCTTAAAATGTTCCTATAAATAACGATTTTTTATATTTTATGTCAAATTGTTTTTTTGAATAAAGCTTATTTTGTACGTAAAATTATATGTAAGATTTGCAATATTTTACGGCGACTTTTATTGCTTCTTTCATGCTTATTTCACTTGCTTTTCCGGTACCGGCAATGTCCATCGCAGTTCCGTGATCTACCGAAGTACGCAAAATCGGCATTCCGCCGGTAACAGAAATTGTTCGTTCAAAATCAAACGTTTTAGCTGCGATATGTCCTTGGTCGTGATAAAGCGATAAAACGCTGTTGTAACGTCCTTGCAATGCCAGATGAAATACGGAATCGGCACTTATCGGACCGTCAACTTCATATCCGAGAGCCTTTAGATTTTCTACTGCCGGTGTAATTTCATCGACTTCTTCAAGACCAAAAAGTCCGTGTTCACCGGAATGCGGATTTAATCCGGCTATAGCCATAGTTCCGTCCGTTACTCCCAGTTTATTAAGTACATCAATGCAACGTTTTACGTAATCTTCAATGCGTGCTTTTGTGATTAAATCGCAGGCATTACGCAATGAGACATGACGTGTAAGAAAGAAAATTCGCAAGTTGCGAACTTCAAACATCGTCAATGGGTCAGCTGTATTTGTTAATGCTCCGAATATTTCGGTATGTCCTATATATGGAATATTTGCGGCTTTTAGGCTTTCTTTGTTAATCGGCGGAGTTGCAACTGCGGCAACTTGTTTTTTCATTGCCAAATCTATACTTTTTTCTATGTATTCATACGCAGCTTTTCCGCACATTCCGGAAACTTCTCCGATATGCAGTGCTGTAAAATCAACATTATCAATCGGAATAATATTTAAATGATTGTCTTTATAATCTTCTGTTTTTTCGATACGGCAAATATTTATATCGGTATTTGTGATTTTCAAGGCATTTGCAATGACATTGCAATCTCCGATGATGATACAACGTGCAATATTTTTAATTTCTTCAGAAGCAACTGCTTTAACAACTATTTCCGGACCTATTCCGGCAGGATCTCCTATTGGTACGGCAATAAACGGACGATTCATATTTCTTCCTTTTTGAAAGCGATTTTAAATAACGTGAAATTAGCTTTTGCAAAAAATGAAGTCAATACTTTTTGAAGAGATTCCTTACTTATTATTATTACAATTATACAAATAATCGTAATTTATGAGTTTTTGGAAAAATGATTTCGTTTTTGAAATACTTTACATTGGCATTATGATTGCTAAATATGGAGAAAAATAAAAGGAGCAATCAGAAATGAGTAAAAGTATTTTTTTATGTAAGAACTACAGATATATAATTTGTAAGTTGTTTACTATATTAAGTTTGGCAATATTTTTTTCATGTAGCAGCAACCCGAATTATGTTGTCAAATATGAAAACAGTACATTACCGATTCCGACATGTGATACGGTAGACAGTAAATTGGAATACGGAAAGGTGATACGTTTTTACTATTCTCCGAGTGATGCAAATCTTGTTTATACATTAGACGGAACAGAACCGGAGTGGGAAGATTCTAATGTTTATGATCCAAGTAAAGGGATTGAATTGACCGAATCATGTACGCTTAAGGTTCGTCTTTATCACAGTAAGTACAACCCGTCACCGGTTTTAGAAAAAAGATTCAGTGTTTATATTGAAAACCCGGTTATCAGTCCGGATAAAGATGAGATTACGACGATTGAGGGAATTTCGATTACTCATAAACTTTTCGGGACAAAGATTTATTATACGATTGACGGAAATACTCCTACCGAAGATATGGAAGAATATGACGGAACGCCTTTTACACTTCCTGTGGGTATTCAGACTGTAAAAGTTTTGGCGATTAAAGGCGGAGTAAAATCTACAATTGAAAGAACTTTTACCGTTATTGATGCCGAAGCAGCTTATCTTGACGGACTTTCGGTAAGTAACGGTGCCGACGAATACATAAATAATTTCAGTAAAACCAAATATGAATATGAAATCAATTTGCCTAATACTGTTGAAAAAGTAACAATCAAAGCAACAAGTGACTTATGTACAGTAGAAAACGGCAACAGTGAGATTTCACTCGAAAAAGGTGAAACTAAATCGTTTACGATTTTTGTAATATCAAAAAACAATCCGGACAAAAGTAATAGCTACAAATTGACAGTCAGCAGAGCTTCTGACATTGCTTCAAATGATGCAAGATTGCTTGATTTGAAACTTACGAATAATAACGGAGCTATGATTGCCTTGCCGTTTACGATGGATACAGAAAGTTATTCTTTAAATGTACCATATGAAACAAACAGTGTGACTATGACGTTTGTGTTTAGTCACGACAAAGCAAAAGCCGATGTTGCTTCCGGAAAAGTTTATTCGTTAAAAGAAGGCGAAAATGTATTGTCTGTAAAAGTTACTGCCGAAGACGGAGTTACGACAAAAACATACACAGTAAAAATAACAAGAGAAAGTTTTACAAAGCCGGTTAATGCTAATTTAAAAAGTTTAAACGTAGCAGGAAAATCTGTTACTGTTTCGGACTATATGACTTTCAGTTCTTCTGATTCTACAGTGCGTGTAGTTGCTACAGCAGAAAAAGAAGAAGCTATCGTAAAAATTAACGATAAGTCTGTTACCGGTATAGATGTGCCGGTTCCGAGTACGGTAAATATTGAAATTACAGACGGAACAGCAACAAAATCTTATGTCTTGGATATAAAGAAAATAAGTTCAGCTGCGTTAACATCGTTAACTGTAAACGGTAAAAATGTAACGGTAAATTCCATGATGAGTTTTATTTCTGAAACAGGAACAGCTGAGATTACGGCAACGGTAAATGAAGAAACTGCAAGTTTTACTATCGACGGGGTAGCCGCAGTAAGCGGAACAGCTTCAAGTGTGGTAATTTCTGCGGACGGAAAAACAGCGACTAAGACAATCAAAATCGCTCTTACATCTAAGGACGGAACTGCCGTAAATTACGAATTGTCCGTAAATTACAATGAAGTAATTAAAGATAAAATTATTCTTCATGCCTATAACTGGACTAATTGTTATGCTTGGATAGGAACTGAAACAAAATTATTAGGAGCTTGGCCTGGTAAAGCAATGACAGATGAAAAAAATAATTGGTATGGAATAACTTTGGATATAGCAAGTGCTAACATCATTTTCAATGGTATTGGTCAAACTGCAGATCTTTCCCGTGAAGCCGGAGAATGGTGGTACAAAGACGGAAAATGGTATGACCATAATCCTGAGGATTCACAACCGCCGGCAATTATATGGAGTTCACCTTCTGACGGCGATACTTTAAGCGATGTAGAAACTTTAACTGTAAATGCCACAGACGACGTAGGTATTGATAAAATCGAGTTTTACTGTGACGGCAAACTTATAGGAACAATCACAAGCGGAATGTCTTGCAGTTGGGACAGTGCAAATGTAGCAAACGGTTCACACCAATTGTACGCTGTCGCTTATGACAAAGCCGGAAATAAAACAGAAACAGCTAAAATTACTGTGACTACTACAAATGCAAATAAAGCACCTGTTGCAAATGCCGGAAAAGATAAAACCGGTATGGAAACAGTCGCATTGACATTTGACGCATCTCAATCTACAGACAACGGTACAATTAAAAGCTATGCATGGGATTTCGGTGACGGAATAAAATCTACAGAAAAGACAACAACTCATACATATTCAACAGCCGGAACTTATATAGTAACTTTGACAGTAACAGACGAAGAAGGTTTATCCGGAACAACGACTATTAAAGTTACAATAAACAAAAAAGGTTCATTTGTTCACAGAGATTTCCGTGAAGAAAATATTTATTTTATGATGACTGACCGTTTCTGTGACGGTGATAAAACAAACAATAACATCTGGGGCGATGAATATTTACCGAAAGGTGAAAGTCAAATGTATGACTACAGTGAAGATAAAACAGGTATTTTGACTTATTATCACGGCGGTGACTTCAAAGGTATTATCAATAACTTGGATTATCTTGTAGAAATGGGATTTACTGCGATTTGGATTACACCGAGTGTAAAACAGCCTGAAGGTCGTTATTATTATGACGGTTCAAACGGCGGTGACGCTTATCAAGCAAGTGCTTTCCATGGTTATTGGGGATATGACTTTGACAAAATTGACCCACATCTTCATTCAAGCGGAAAAGACAGCGACGGATGGGATGACTTTAAGGCGTTCGTAGCTGCTTGTCATGAAAAAGGAATTCGTGTAATGCAAGATATCGTAATCAATCACGGAAATCACACTGCAGCTACGGCTCCTACAAAATGGGCGAATAATAAAGTTCAAACAATTTTGGACGGAAAAGAATGGGCGTGGGCAACGCTTGACCCTTATCATGAACCGGTCGGAGCCGGACAGACACCAAGTAAAAATGGTTTTTATGCGTATTACGGATTTGGTCAATGTGCCGACTTGATAGACTTTGGTCATTTAGGTGAAAACGGAAAAGATTCTCGTCATCACTTAATCAATGTTTATAAAAAGTTCATTGACGCCGGAGTAGACGCATTCCGTATTGATACTATGGCATATATTCCAAACGAGTTTGCCGGAGAATTTGCAGACGCAATGTACGAACATGCAAAATCTAAAGGAAATAACCATTTCTATATGATTGGTGAAGCATGGTGTGGACGTTATGACGCTGTTGCACGCCATTCATTGGATAAAACTGATTCATTACATATGCTTGATATGCACTTGAGTTGTCTTGACTATCCGGGACAAATGAGTAGTGTATTCAGAGGGGATTCTTATGCCAGATTTGAAGATGTAATTGCCGGAGATGCCGGTTGGGGAACAGATGCAGAAGAACATACAAAAACTGCGATGTTTGTAGATAATCACGACTGTTTCCGTAATAACGGAATCTTTACTGAAACACAGTACAAAAATGCGTTGAACTACATTTACTTATTCCGCGGTGTGCCGGTGGTATATTACGGAACTGAAGCAATGTATTCTTGGAGCGGAGCTCATGCTTCTACAAATAAAGATGATATTGTTTCAAGATGGATGCTCGGTGACCAAGGTATTAACTATGTAAAACAGAAGAAACCGACAATGTACAAACACTTAAAGGCGTTGAATACAATTCGTTCTGCGAGTCCTTGTATCCAAAAAGGTGTTCAGAAAAATATTGTAATGGCAGGTGACCAGGCTGTATTTACAAGAACTTATGAAGGTAAAGTTGCGTATGTTGCAATCAGTAAAGGTGCGGCGTTCTCGCAAACTTTCAGCGACGTAAAAAGTGGCAGCTACACATTGTATTCATCAGCTTCTGACGGAAATTATACAGCTACTGATGTAACTG
>JBGUUT010000074.1:0-3031 GCA_045133795.1 Spirochaetota bacterium | reverse complement strand
AAATATGTTATTGGCAGAATATGATTATGACACAGACATTGCGGTTCAACGAAAAGAAGCATTTAATGATGGAATATTGCAAGGTCGCAACGAGGGCATTTCTTTAGGTATCACGCAAGGCGAACATAAAAAAGCCGTTGAAACTGCGAAAAGTATGAAATCTGAAAATATGTCGGTTAGCTTAATTGCACATTTTACCGGGCTGTCGGTTGAGGAAATAGAGAAGCTATAATTCAAACATGTTTATATACAATGGCTGTCTTTTGTGAAGTTATAAAACTTCTAAGACAGCCCCCTTCTTTGTTTCCACCATACTAACTTGTTTTTTCTGTCAGATAGTTGAATAGTTTTTCAAAATTATTTCGAGTTTCATCTGTAATATACGACGAGTAATTCGCAAGTCTTTTTTTGAAAACTGCAGAAGTTGATGCATGTTTGCAAATCTCACCATTATCATCAATTAATTCACTCATTCTTAAATCTTCCTTACTAAAAAGTGATTCTATTTCCGTAAAGTTTTCATCAATCTCTGCAAGTGAAACAACTTTTAATTCTGAATTTTCAGCATTAATTTCTTTCATTCTTTGTCCGGCAGTATCATTATCTACAAGTACTATTGCGTCTTTTCTGATTTTTAAAAGTTTTTTGCTTATTTCTTTGCAATGATTTTCGTCAGCCCCTACTCCGTTTATAGGCACAAAGATGATATTTTCGTTTTTAAATAACAATTTAAATGCAGTCAAATAATTGTAATCCGTAATTCCTTCTACAAAAACAACAGTTTTTTTCGGATTTACCAAAATATGATTTTCTACTGTCAGAGCTTCCTTTATAGGCAATAAAGAATCCGGATCCCCATAATTTACTGCTGTAAAACAATTATGTATACGTACAACATTGTCTTTATTTTCGATGATTCGTAATTCATCCAAATAATTCAAATCAATCAAAAACGGAGAATGTGTCGCCAAAACCATTGTTATATCGTAATGGCGTGCAATTTTTTTTAGGAAAACACGAAATTCTCTTTGAGCAGACAGATGAAGATTTATTGCCGGTTCATCCATAACAAATATATCTCCTGCGGATAATTGTCCGCTTTGTAAATAAAAGAATAAATCAAAAAAATAACGAAATCCCTTAGACTGATTATCAAGTACCATTACATCTTTATTCCTGTAAATAATAAATAAAATACTCTTACGATCAAGCTCAACTTTAAAAGAATATGTTACATCTTTCGTTACATATAACTGATTAAATATTGATGAAATATCTTCTAATTTATTGTTTATCTGTTTTTGTAATTCATCTAAATATTTTCTTTGCTTATCTCTTTGCATATTTTCATAAGCAGAGATTACATCCTGTTTGTCCATATTAATACTATACAAAAGACTTAAGAAAAAATAACTTTCTTCTAGCCCATCCGGAGATATTTCCAAATCTGAAGATTCTATATGTTTTACTTCAGTATCATTCAACACCTTTGGCTCATTCCAATACACACCACAATATATATTAATAAAATCTTCATCACTGATTGTCTGTGTCAAATATTTATTGAAAAATAAGGACAAAAAATAGCATTGCAGTTTCTTGTATTTATCCTCAATGTCGGCATAATTGTATTCCAAAATAAACGAGGGAGAATCCCAATAAGCAGATTCAACTTCGATATATAATTTTTTGTAACTTATGCCATTTTTCGTACAAAAACTTTCCCATAAACTTATACACTTTTCACACACTTTTTGCCAAAAATCGAAATAACAACAAGAAGAAAGTTTTTTATTTTTTATATATTCTTTATTTTTTATATATTCTCTATTTATTTTAAACGATACTTTACCTATTACTTCTTTTTTTGAAGATATAAATACTTCAACTTCAGGATTTCTACATTCTTCATTTGAATATAAAGTTGTTTGATATGATTTAAGAAACTTTTGATAGGATTCACTTTTTTTTATTTCTTCCTTACACCTTTCTATTTCTTGACAATCGTAAAATCTTCGACGCTTATCATAAAACTTTAGTCCATCCAATATATTAGACTTACCGGAGTTATTTGCTCCGATTAAGATTACCAAATCCCCTGTTTCACCTTTGTAAGTGGAATGGTTTAATAGCAGTTTTTCATCTGCCGGTTTACCGTCTTTAAATCCGATATTTCTAAAACTGTTAAATATAACTTCTCTGCTGTTTATCATATATTTTCCTCCGTATTATCTAAAATGTCTCTGATGTCATCATAAGGCTTTAAAAGTTTGACTTCCCATTCTTCTAAGTTTCGCTTACGTAAAAGCGGATAGATTTTTAAAAGATATTTAATGACTTCATCAAAATCGCTTTTTCCTGCAATCAATTCTATAAACCGCCCCTTATCAGACTTAGGCGATGTATTAAGAATTTCCTTTATTTGCGTGTAAGTGGGATTTTCATCCTCGCTATCAAGTTCTTTTTTTTCAAACATGTTATTCAAGATATAATTTATTATCTTCGTTTTGCCCGCTAACTCATTTTTCTCTATATATTCAAACAGATTCAAAATCTGTGGATTGATAACGGAATAATTGCCCGTATCATAAGCTTCTATAAATTTATAAAGTGTCGGACGTGATATTTTAAGATATTCAGATAAATCAGTAATCTTGAGTTCTATGTCTTTCAGCCTCTCCTTTAGCATATGAGCTCCTTAATTTTTTTTCGTGCGCTTTACAGAATATGTAAAATTTAACATTATATGTCAATCGTATTTTAATAATTTTCTGTGTTTTTTTCTTTTTTCCACACAGCCGTATAAAATCTGTTTTACATAATAAGCTCTTGATAATAAAAAAAGACAGGTTCCGTTCATGTACTATATGCTTTCACAGACAAAACAAGTTTCAGAATCTCTTTTTTCGAAGATACAGGAACGGTCTCGTACAACTGTTTGTAACGATATGTTTTAGCTAGCTCGAACGATGTGTTTTAGCTAGCTCGAACGATGTGTTTTAGCTAGCTCGAACGATGTGTTTTAGCTAGC
>JBGUUT010000073.1:0-39516 GCA_045133795.1 Spirochaetota bacterium | reverse complement strand
AAGTAGGATTAAAAAAGCCAAATAGACTTGGATTATATGATATGAGTGGAAATGTTTCAGAATATTGTTATGGAAAAATTGACTGGGCAATACAACCAAATTATACAGGCGAATTAGAAATAAACCCTGTTCGTGTTGATGAAACAGTAAATGATAGACCGTCCTATGGTGGAAGTTGGAATTCTGGAGCTGGTAGTGCTATTGTGCATTCTTTTCCAGCTAATAATGATTCCTTTTCTACTGCTACTACAGGATTCCGTGTAGCCCGTTCGTTAAAGTAAAAATATTTACGAAGGAGAAAAACATGATTCAAAAAACTAATTTAATTTTTATTATTCCTTTTTTGTTCTTGTTTTCATGTTGCCTCGATTCGGAAAAAGACCTTCTTAAAGATTTTGTATTTGTGAAAGGTGCAACTATTGAAGGAGCGATAAAAGCAAAAGGATACACAGAGAGCCCCGGATTTGTAGCGGGAAAAACTGTTACTATTGCTGATTTTTACATGTGCGACCACGAAGTAACTCAAAAAGAATTTGCACGATATTACGAAGGTTATGAGTCTCGTATAAATGAAAATGAAAAAGGCATTGGACCAAATTATCCTGCTTACGATGTAAATTGGTTTGACACATTTATTTATTGTAATAACAGAAGCATCGCTGAAGGCAGAACTCCTTGTTATACCATTAGGGGGTCAACAAATCCAAAGGATTGGGGAAAAATTCCAAAAGATGACGATTGGAAAAGTTGGGAAGATTGGGTTAATGTAGAATGCGATTTTTCAGCAAATGGTTACAGACTTCCAAAGCATATAGAATGGGAATACGCAGCCAGAGGCGGTAACGGTCTTAAAGGTTATCAATTTCAATATGCAGGAAGCGACAATTTAGATGAAGTTGCTGTTTGGAATACAGCTGTTGTATCAGAAATAAAAACGAAAAAACCAAATGGTTTAGGAATTTATGATTTAAACGGAAATATAGAAGAATGGACTTTTGACAGATATAAAGGAAAAGAAAATGTCATTTATGCAGGTGGATATTATTTTTATAAACAGCCTGACGCTTTTCTTTTATCTAGGGCATATGCTAGTTGCATGGCAATATCACTAACAGTACGAAATTCACAAATTGGGTTACGAGTAGTTTGTACTGCTGATTAATTTAGATGAATTGTCATTTGAATTGCCAAAGGCAATAAGTAGTAAGATGTGTGACGTTACATCACGAAACTGTCAAATATGGCTTTCGTGTCGTAAAGTTGGGTAAATCGAGAATGGCTTAAAATAAAAATCCCCTGACAAGCGAGTGGAGCTTTCAGGGGATTATAAAAAGTCTTTTTAAATCAAATCTAATTTTGTTTCACTGACAATTTCATACATTTCACGTGCCATCTGACGTGATACATTTTTTTCTAACAGTTGCAAAATCTTGTAAGTCGTTTCTTTTTCCAGCGTACGGATTGTAATCAAGTCGCCTTCTTTTACATTAGCAGCAGGTTTAGCGACTTTGCCGTTAAGCAAAACGCCGCCGTTTTCGATGTTTTTCTCACCGCCGCTTCTTGTCTTGAAAATTAACGCAGTTTTTAAATATTTATCAAGTCGCATTTATGTATTTCCTTATTTTTTTTGAGCTGTAAATTCAATAAAAGTCACAAGCTCTTTTGGTAAAGGCGGCGTTTCGTCATAATCATTAGAGTTGTTATCTGAAAAAACGCGTTTATCTTCGAGCCAGTAACGCAAAAAATATGTGAAACATTTTTCTTTCCCTGTTTCATCGAAAACATAAAATGAATCAATTTGCGGGATTCTGCCTTTTGCATCTTTTATCATTGTTCCGTTTCGCAATTCAATATCAAAAATGTAAGGAACATAATAAACAACTGATAGATTCTCTGCTGTTCGTTTGCTCATTTTGTAACCTTTGATGTTTATTGATTTGACGAAATCGATAAGTTTAGCTTGATTCCCTTCACTGTTGCCGTCCCATGTGAGTTTATCAAGATAAAAACCTGTCATGCCTTCAGTGTAGCCTCTGTAAAATAAACCGTCTTGTTTTTTGAAATCAATATTGTATTGCTTTTTTGTAATTCCGGTTTTGTCGGCTCCCGGATCTTTAGGTGACTCCGGATTTACAATTTCGATAGCATGGCCGCAAAATACCGTAAAAATAATAAAAATAGACCAGATTGTTTTGTTGATTTTAATATGACGCATTCTCCCCTCCTGAAAGCCATATATAAGCATTAATCTTGTATTCCTGTCCAGTTAATTAAATCTTTTGTTTGTTTAAACATATTTATATCAAAAAGAAAATCTTTTGGTTTATTGCAACATATCATAGGATGTGAAGAAATGAGCTTTTTAATAGGAAGATTTTGAGTTTGTTTTTCTGCGAAACTTCCCCAGATAAACCAAAGTATGTTGGGATTTTCATTTGCAATAAAAAAAAGCAAGTTAGTCGTAAACGGTTCCCAGAGTTTGATATGAGAGCCGGGACTTCCGACTTGGCAAGTGTACGCTGTGTTTAGAAACAAAACTCCTTGTTTTTCTAACGATTCGAATAATTCATTTGGCGGTAAAATATTGAAGTTCCCGTTTTTTATTTCTTGTTGTATTTCGCTGAACTTTAAGATTTTATCGTTTTTTGCAGCATAAATTGCCCGGACGATATTTTTTAAAGATGTATTTCGAAAATTATCAAACCAAGAATGCAATGTTCCGACTTCAAAAGCTCTTCCCGTTGCGACTCCGGATTGAGGATACGGGTCTTGTCCTAAAATTAATATTTTTACGGAAGCTAAATCTTGTGATGTAAAACGAAGTTGGAGATTTTCCGGAGGTGTTATTTCAAAACCGCAATCAGAATCTTCTTTTAATTTTGTACGTATGGAATCAAGAAGTTCTTTATTGTTATCAAGTAGATTTTGCCAACAATTCATTTTATTTCTCCATGATTTTTTGTTGCGATATATATTCGGCAAGTAAAACTGCTGCTACGACTTTGAAAACATAGTCTCTTGTTTCTGCGGGAATTAATTTTTTATCATACAGATAGAAAAATGAACGTTTTCTTTTTATATTTCCATCATGCGTATTGGCTTCTTTTAATGCACTTCGCAATCGTCCGTCGCCGCAGTTGAATGAAGCTGTTACAAGTAAAAAAGCGTCATTTCCGAATATAGCACACATATCAGCCAGATATTTAGTTGCGGCTTTTGCGGATTTTTGCACATTAATTCGTTCATCAACCTTTCTATTTACAATTAGACCGTATTCTTTTGCGGTTGCCGGTAAAAACTGCCACATTCCGCGAGCTGAGGATTTTTTATTATAAGCATTTGTGTCATAGCCGGATTCTACAAACGGAATAAATGAGTAGGCAAGGGGCAAGTTTGCCTTTTTAAGTTCTGCTTCTATGATATGAATATATTTTTTGCGATTTTCCATTCTGTCATAGAAAGTCTGTCCTTGTTTATAATGTTCCATGTAATAAATGGTTCTGGTAACCATATCTGTTGTGATATTTTCTCGTTTTTCTCCGAGTTTTATAAGTTGTTCTACTATAAAGTCTTCGATGTAGTTTATTTTTTCTTTCTCCGGAAGTGCGACTTGTTTATTTTGTGTGATTCCGGTTGCAAGAGTCGTGCGTTCGTTACGTACAATAATATTGTTTTTATTTATAATCTTTTCGTTGGCTTTAGATTGTTTAAAATATCCGACAGTACTTGTAATGATAAGAAATAGTAAAAAGATTCCGGCAATGGCAGGAATCACGATATACAAAAGATTACTGTGATTTTCTGTAGAATTGATTTTGAAATTTTCAGGAACGGTTTGTATTTTGGGATGTTCTATGTTGACATGTTCGGCATTTATTATAGTTGTTTGTATATCTTGAGTTTCAGTATTATCTTCAATTTTTACGGTATAAGTAAAATCAGCACTACCCAACATTATCAAATCTTTATCTCGTAAAGCTGTGGTACGAGTGATTTTTTCACCGTTTAAAAATGTACCGTTTGTGGATTGTAGGTCGCTGAGTAACCACTGGTTTTCTTTCTTTGTGAGTTTGCAGTGATATTTACTGATATAGGAAGAGGAAATTACGATTTCATTCGAAACGTCTCTTCCTATTGTACAGTTGTTATGAACTTCTAAAGATTCAAAAGTATTAGTTTTTGTTAAATATAATTTAGTCATTTGCCTCATCTTTACTTGCGAGATTTTCTCGTGCAATAGAAAGCATCAATTTTATTCTGTTTTCTTGATTAACTTTTGTTGCACCGGGATCGTAATCTACAGCTACGATATTTGCATTATTATATTTTTCTTTAATTTTGTGAATCATTCCTTTTGCACAAATGTGATTTGGTAAACATCCGAAAGGTTGTGTACAAACAACATTTTCATAACCGAGTTCTATCAGTTCCAAAATCTCAGCTGTAAGTAACCAACCTTCGCCCATTTTATTACCGTAACCGATGATTCCTTTTACCAAAGATTTGGTATGTTTGTATGCTGACGGCGGAATAAACTCCGGATAATCTTTAAAAACATCAATCATGAGAGTTTCCATTTTTGTGAAAAATTGCATTAACATGGAAACAACGATTTTTTTCATGCGGCTTCCACCGTAAAGACGAATGTCTTCGAGGCGATTATCAATTTTGAAAAGCATAAATCCCATCAGTCCGGGAACCATAACTTCACAATTTTGTGAGGCAAGAAATGCTTCTAATTCATTGTTACCCAGTCCGGAATATTTGACAAATATTTCACCGACAATACCGACTTTTACTTTTGGAACTACATTGCGTGGGATTTTACAGAAAGATTCGATTATAGCATGGAGATTTTTCTCCATTTCTTTGCTTTTTAATCCTTTGTCTTTACTTACTTCATCGGCGAGCGTAGTAACCCATTTATCTGTGAGTTTTTGTGTTTCCCCGGGATTGTTTTCGTATGCTTTTACTTGGTTGTTTAATGTCATTAAAACATCACCGTATGCTATCGCAGCAATTGCACGTCGCAAAATCGGAATGGTTAATTTAAACCCGGCATTTTTTTCAAGCCCACCGAAATTTAGTGATACTACCGGAACGAATCCGAAACCGGCTTTATTCAATGCTTTACGCAATAAGTGAATATAGTTTGAGGCTCTGCAACCGCCGCCGGTTTGTGTGATAATCAAAGCAACTTTGGAAACATCATATTTTCCGCTTTTTAATGCATCAATAAATTGTCCGATGACCAGTAATGCAGGATAGCATGTGTCATTGTGGACGTATTTTAAGCCTTCTTGTACTACTGCCGGTCCGGAATTTGTCAGTAGTTCCATATTATAACCGGCGTGATTAAAAACGTGTTTTATCAAAGTAAAATGTATCGGAAGCATCATCGGAATTAGAATGGTAAAGTCTTTCATATCTTTTGTGAAAAGAATTCTTCCTTGACTGTCTTTTTGTCTGTTTTGAATATCTGTATTTGTATTTTTTTCCATTGTATTAATTCTCCTTGTGGCCTATTGCTGCAAAAAGACTTCGTAAGCGAATTTTTACTGCTCCGAGATTTGTGATTTCATCTATTTTGAGTTGCGTATAGATTTTACCTTTTTCTTCAAGAATATTTCTTACTTCATCTGTAGTAATCGCATCAACGCCGCAACCGAATGAAACAAGTTGAATCAAATTCATATCTGCGATATTGCCGATGTATTTTGCAGCCGCGTATAATCGAGAATGGTAAGTCCATTGATTTAAAACTGCGGTAGGAAATCTTTTTACTTTATCGCTGACGACATCTTCTGAAATAACGGCAACGTTACAAGCGGCGAGCAATCTGTTAATTCCGTGATTAATTTCCGGGTCAATGTGATAAGGGCGACCGGCAAGAATTATTATAGGCATATTCTTATTGCGAGCTTCTTTTATCATCTCCCAGCCTTTGGTTCGAACTTGAGCAAGGTAATCAAAGTGAGCTTTATATGCGGCTTTAGTTGCTTTTTGTACATCTTTCAACGTTATGTCGTTTGACCATTCTTGTAATATTGGCAAAATCTTTTTAGGAAAATCTTTTTTGCGATGAATTCCTAGATAGTCATAATTGAAGTTGACTTGTTTTATTTCCGGCATATTTGCATTAATGACTTCAGGATAATACGCTACTACAGGACAGTTATAGTGATTGTCTCCGAGTTGTTCATTTAAATTATAAGTAAGACACGGATAAAAAATGCGTTTTATTCCATTATCAACTAAGGCTTTAATATGACCGTGTAAAAGTTTTGCAGGAAAACAAACTGTATCTGACGGAATTGTGTGTTGTCCGTCGAGAAATAAAGTTCTGTTTGATATCGGAGATGTAACAATTTCAAAGTCTAAGGATTTAAAAAATCCTTGCCAGAACGGGAGAAGTTCATAGAAGTTTAATCCCATTGGGATTCCGATTTTTCCACGTTTGGCAGGAACGTCCTGTGAGGTTGTGTATTTTTGTAATAATTCCAGTTTGTATTGATACATATCCAGATTATTTATGGAATCTTGTTTTGTTACCGGACGTTCACATCTGTTTCCTGCAATAAATTTTCTGTTATCTGCGAAAGTATTTATTGTTAATTGACAGTGATTACTGCATAAACCACAATTTGTAGTTTTTACATCATGTTTGAAATCTTTTAATTGCTCTGCCGTAATGGTTGTCGTTTTACCTTTTACGTGTTTTGCGGCATAAAGTGCAGCTCCGTAAGCTCCCATTAAGCCGGATAATGACGGACGAACAACATTTACGCCTAATTCTTGTTCAAAAGCTCTTAATACTGCATTATTAAGGAAAGTTCCGCCTTGTACAACGATTTTTGTCCCTAATTCACTTGCAGAACCGACACGTATAACTTTATAAAGGGCATTTTTTACGACACTGATTGATAATCCGGCAGAAATATTTTCAATGGAAGCTCCGTCTTTTTGAGCTTGTTTTACCGATGAGTTCATAAAAACTGTACAGCGAGAACCTAAATCAACAGGAGTATCGGCTTTTAATCCAAAATCGGCAAAATCTGAAATCGAATATCCTAATGCACTTGCAAAAGTCTGTAAGAAAGAACCGCAACCGGAAGAACATGCTTCGTTTAAGAAAATGTTATCAATTGTTCCGTTAGCGATTTTGAAACATTTAATATCTTGACCGCCTATATCAATGATAAATTCTACATCCGGAAGAAAAGCTTTTGCCGCAGTAAAATGAGCGACGGTTTCAACAATGCTTTCATCGACTTGAAATGCGTTTTTGATGATTTCTTCACCGTAACCGGTAACAGCTGCTCCTGCCAGATGCAAATGAGGATAATTTTTATATAGATTTTCCAAAAAGTTTTGTACGTGCGGAATAGGATTTCCGCTGTTTGATTGATAACTTTTTAGTAGAATTTCGTTATTTTTGTTTATAACAGTCATTTTTATTGTTGTAGAACCAGCATCAATTCCGAGAAATACGTCGCCGGAAAATGATGTCGGGTCGCAACAAGGAACTTGGTTTTTCTCATGTCTTGCTATAAAATCTTTATATTCTTCTTCATTTTTGAATAATGCCGGCAAAGTTGCAGAAGCAACAAAATTGCCTTTATAATTTTCAAGTCGTTTAAGAATATCTGTTAGCTTTATAGGATTTGCAGCTTGCATTGCACTTCCTATAGCAACAAAATAAAGCGAGTTTTCCGGACAGAATCCATTTTTACCTAAGGCATTATCAAATGATTTTCGTAATTCCGAAATAAAAGTCAGCGGCCCGCCGAGATACAGAATCTTTCCTTCTATTGGGCGACCTTGTGCCAAGCCGGCGATAGTTTGGTTGACAACGGCCGCGAAAATACTTGCACAAATGTCACTTTTCAATGCACCTTGATTTAATAAAGGTTGAATATCGGATTTTGCAAAAACACCGCAACGAGAGGCGATTGTATAAATTTTCTGAGCTTTTTGAGCCAATTCGTTCATTTCGGCGACAGAAAGATTTAATAATGTAGACATTTGGTCTATAAATGCACCTGTTCCGCCGGCACAAGAGCCGTTCATGCGGACTTCCAGATTTCCGGAAAGAAAGAGGATTTTAGCGTCTTCTCCGCCTAGTTCTATAATTGTGTCCGTTTCGGGGGCAAAATATTCAGCAGCAACTTTTGTTGCATAAACTTCTTGTATAAAAGGAAGATTCAAACTTTCGGCAATTCCCATTCCGGCGGACCCGGAGATAGCGACTTTCATTTCGGAGTCGGGAAACTTCTTTGCTAAATCATTAAAAAGTAATTTTGCTTGTTCTATTATTCTGGAATAATGTCTGTTGTATGATTGATGAATAATTTTATTATTATCATCTAAAATAGTACATTTTATTGTAGTTGAGCCAATATCAAGTCCCAGTCTCATGTAAAATCCTCTTACTTTATTAATTTTCACTTATCTTTTTTGTGGTGAATATAAATATTGAATAGTTAAAATATTTTCTTTCAAAATCTTTATTTTTACTTTTAAATTTCAGATGAGAAAAGTTTTTTTTAAGAAACAGTACGAAGTTCTTTTTTAAAGAGGAAGAATATTATTTGTAATGTGGAAAAAATATCTATGAAAGTAAATAGAACTTTATTGTAGTTTGTCGTTGTAATCTTTATAACGACTGTTAATTTCGGAATTGTTATAAAAACCACAGCTTTTAAACTCCGGACAGCCACCTCGATAAATGCAATTTGGAACTAAACATTCTCCGAGAACTTTGTAATAGCCGCCTTTGCGAATCAACTCTTTTTTGATTTCGAGCATGTAACTGTATGTCACTTTATCAACTTTTCCGATGCATAAACGTTTACGTGCCATATCAATCAAGCCTTGAATGTTAATATCCATCATGTGAGTACACGTATCGTTTACGCTTCGCTCTTGACCGGTTCTGTCCGGGCGATGTGTAGTGACGTAAGGAATAGAATGAACGTGTCTGGCAAAATGAACACTGTTTGGGCTTGGAATATCGTAAAGCGTAATTCTTAATTCTACAGCACGAATCGGCGAATGTTCACTGATAATATATTTGCGAAATAATTCTTCAGTTAATTCTTTTCCGTCATCCCATTTTTTATTGATAGTGTTCATTGCAGCTTCCTGCAAATCACGTTTCCAGTTTTCATTCTTAATTCTTACGTCAACTTTCATTATTATTAATTTCCTGTTTCAATGTCGCCTTTTTTTATATCATCTATTGATTTCACTATGATTTGGAATACTTTTTCAAGATCTTCTTCTGAAATACATGAAAATGCAACTCTTAAATCTTGGTCAAAAGCAATTGTTCCTAAACCGTAGCGGAAAAGTGCGTGTTTACGAACTGTTTCAGCAGGGATGTCTTTGATTCTAAGACACATAAAATATCCGGAGTTAAATGGATAAACATCCCAATATGTTTTGTATTCTTCTCGGTAAACAATACTTTTGACTTTTGCAACACGAGATTCTAAAATATTAAATTTTTCTTCTCTTTCTTTTGGATAATCTTCGTCTTTTATTGCATGTACCAATACTGATTGAGCAATGCTAGAACATGATGAAACAGAACTTCTGATACATGAAACAGCTTTTTCTTCCATTACGCCGTATCCGTCTGCAGATTGGAAGTTATCGGCAAAAGTTATAAATCCAACTCGGAAGCCCCAAGCGTAACATTCTTTTGATACTCCGTCGATTTTTACAGCAACGATGTTGTCGTGTATTCCGGAAAGTTTTGAGAAAATTGAACCGGGGTAAACATTTTTATCGTAAAACAAACCATAATAAGCGTCATCACAAATTGCGACGATTTTTTTGCCCATTTCGGCGAAACGAACTAAAATGTCTCTGATTCCGTCCATTTCTTCTTCTGTAGCGGTGTATCCGGTTGGGTTATTAGGGAAATTAAACAATAAAACTAATTTATCTTTTTTAGAATTTTTAAGAGTTTCTTCTAATGATTCTAAATTGAAACCGGAATAATCATCTTTATACAATTTATAATGAACAAGCTTAACTTGTGCTCTGACTTCAAAAATTAAAGAATAATTTTCCCAAAATTTATCAGCTAAATAAACTTCATCACCCGGGTCGGTGAATAATTCTGCAGCCATACTTATTCCGTGAGTTAATCCGGCAGTTAAAACCGGTCGGCTGATTTGTTCTTTGCTTTTTAAACAAGGGTTTTGATTTACAATTTTTTCATGCCAATAATCACGTAGTGCTGGAAGTCCCGGTTGCGGAGCGTAATTAAATATTTCATTTTGTTCCAGACCGTTAAAATATTTTCCTATAGAATTAAGTGTCATAGGTGCGAGATTTTCAACAGTAATTTCTTTTCCGTCACTGAATCCTATATTTTCTTTTGCAATACCGATAGAAGCATTATAATGATTTGCATGCTTTTTTGATTGATTACTTTGGAAAATAATTCCTTTAGGCATATAGAGACGTTTGCCCAATTCACTTAATACAGAATAAAAAGTAGGGGACGTATTTTTTAATATGCTGTTGATTTCATCTGTTTCTTTTTTCATTTGCTGGTCCTTTATCTTTTAATATTTAGTATTTCTGCTGTAATCAATTGATGAAAATCTTCGTTTGAATAAAATTTATCAAACAATTCTGTAGAAAGACTTTCTTTGTCTAAAATTACTTTATTGAGGATTTTACATTCGAAAGTAGTTTGAGCTTCAGCTATTGTCTCAATCTGGCTTCCGTCATTTTTAATCAATGTTAAGCCCGTTTCTTTTATTTTGTCAGAAGATTTTCCGGAAGTTTTTGCACATAGTGCAATTTGTTCTCCGTATTTTTTAGGCTCTAAGATATTAAGAGAAAAATATTCGCTGTTATTTAATATTTTAAATGAATGTCTTGATTGGCGAATAAAGACATTAACTGTCCATTTTCCCCAAAGATTACCAAACTGCAACCAACCGATTGTGATTAAGTTTTTATTGTTTCCGTCATTTGCCAGTAAAAGTAAGCCGGGAGACGGAAGTACGTTGAATGTGTCACTTATTGCAAGAGATAATTCCTGTAAGTCCAACATTTGCTCCTTTATATTCTGTAAAACTACAAATGTTTAATTAAAGGTTTTCTTTAATTATTTATTGAGAGGTACTTATTTTTTTGTTGCCGGAGTATATATTAATGTTCTTTTAAAGTAAATTATTTTCTCTTTTTTTTCTTGATTTTATATTGCTTTTCGGTAATATAGTGAGAAGTTTCTATCAGAGTTAAAGGAGGAATTTAATGTATAGAAAGATATTGTTTTTTGTTTTAGCGTTTGTTATGTGTTCTGTTGGAGTGTTTGCACAAGAGGCAACATCAGAAGAAGGACAGCAAGAAGACAAATATACTGTAAATAATTATATGATAAAAAAAGTATTTCAATGCAGAGACGGTTTAATCATTAATTATTTTGACAGAGACAGTTCTGTTAAGGTTTTATACATTCCGAATAAGTTTTTCAGAGAAAAAAAGGCATTCAGAATGCAAGAAAATGATGACACTGTCGCACCTCAAATGAATGTTATTTTGAAAAATAAAAAAGCATATGCAGTAAAGCTTTATTTATCAGATAAACATAGTAATTCTGTTTATAGATATGCAGAGCTTGTAAGTGCGGAAGTTGCAGAAAAGTTTAACATTGATGAACTTGAAATTGATTTATAAGAATTAGTTAAATAAAAAAAATCCCTCATAGTTCTTGTGATTGAAACTATGAGGGATTTTTTTGTATCTATAGAGTAGAATTATTTAGATTGTTTTAGAATACTTTCCATAATGGAAGAGATTTCATCAATCTTTTTGGCTTTTGTTTTCATATTTTCCATAAGTCCTACAATTTTTGTCATTGCCGCATTTATATTATCAACGGCTTTTAATAACTCGTCTTGTCCGGTAGAAGTTTCATTTATAGCTACTGCAATCTGTGATAAAAATTGATCTGAAACTATTGTCATATCCAAAATCTCTTTTAATGTTTTTTGACTGTCAGCGATAACATTTTGAGTGTTTTCAACAATTTCATTATTCTGCTTTATTTTCTCATCGATATCTGAAACCGAATCTTGCGATTTTTCAGCTAATTCACGAATCTCGTTTGCAACAACTGAAAACCCTTTTCCGAACTCTCCGGCTTTTGCGGCTTCGATGGAGGCATTCATTGCTAGCATTTCGGTTTCGTTTGTTACATCGTAGATTAAAGACAATGCATTTTGAATCTTTTTTGATTGCTCTGATATGTTAGTGATTGATGTTGTAATTCTATCTATTAAAGTAAAACTAGCCTTTGCTTTTTCAGCACTTGTAGAAAGTTTTTCAGCACTGGAATGCGTACTGTTTGAAATGTTCATAATAGAAGCACTTGATTCGACTAAAGTTGCAGAAATTTCTTCAATTGCACTGGCTTCTGTATTAACGGAATCTTCAAAATCCAAAGACAACTTTAAGTTTTCGTTAGAAACATCTTTTAACTGTAAGAAGAAAGATTGAAGTCGTTCCATGATGTTGGCAACTTTTCGAATATATTGATTTAAGAAACCTTCAAGAATTGCAAATTCCTTCTGTGAGTTTTGAAAAGTTTTCATGTAAACCTGGTTGTCGATGGAAGAAACACTTAAATTTTCCACATTAATAGTAAGTTTTTTCAAAGGAGAAAGATATAAGTGTTGAACGATAAAATATAAAAGTACGGATAACGCTAACCATCCGAATATAGATAAAATATAGATGAAAATTTGCATTGCGTCTAAATTTAAATGCATTGCGGTAGTGTCAAAATAAAACTTTATATATCCGGCACTTATTCCCGTATTATCAATCGGCCGCAAAATCATTTGAGTAGTCAGATGTTTTGATGTCGGAGTAAACGGAATTGTTGTTTCTTTTATTTCTCCGTTAATTTTTTGTTTTGCAAAGTAAATTTCTTTAGCAGAGTGTGCCAAATAAATCTCAATACATATCGCATCTTTTTTTTGGAGTAATCCGGATAAAATCTCGGAAACAACTTCAGTTTGGTTTTCTTTTATTGGTAAATATAAACAACCGGTCGTCATAGACTTAAATTGTTCAATTTCCGCATGGAATCTTTTCTCTATTTGTTTTTTCGATAAAGAAATATTCCCGATAAGCATTAAAGCGAAGATTAGAAATACAGCTGAAGCAACCATAATAATAGTTCGTGTACGCAAAGAAATGTTTTTCATATTCAAACCTTTATTGTCTAATATATCTACAAAATCGACAAAATTATAATTTTACTTTAACAAAGAATTTTTAAGAAAGAAACAGAAAGAAGTTTTTTGAAAAAAAATGGAAAAAGTTTTTGAAAAAGAAAATTCTTGCAATAGTCAGAACAATATTGTATCGTTCCTTTAATATAAAATACAATAAACAGAGAAATGCTATGGAACTCTCAAAAAATATTAAAGATGGTTTTATTGAGCTCGTTTTTGGGCCGAGATGGACTTATATTGCAGCAGTTCGTTCTTTTCTTCAAAGTTTTTTAGCTATAGCGTTAACGGATTGTAAAAAAGCCGATGTTATTTCTATGGCTGCAAGTGAACTTTTAGAGAATGCGGTAAAATATGCTTCAGAAGAAGGAACAAAAGTAGCTGTAGAGCATAAACCGGAAGAAAGTAAGCTTTATCTTTCAGTTGAGAATTTTTCAACTCAAACAAATTGGGAAGTGTTGAAAAATGAAATTGAAAGGATTAATGACGGAAATCCGGAAGAAGTTTATTTAATGAAAATGGCTGAAGCCGCATTAAGAACCGATGGTGGTTCTCAGTTGGGATTAGCAAGAATACGCTATGAAAGTAATGCGGAAATCAAATTTTCAACAGAAAATGATTTAGTGAAAGTTTCTGTAATTTTTGACTTAAAATAGATGGAGTAGAGGGGTATATGAATAAGTTTGGATTAGAAAATGTTGTTACAGAAAAGGCAAATGTAGAGCTTACAGATCTTGATAATGGAGTAAAAGTAAATTTTTCCGGAGATATTGATGTTCAAAATCCGGAGCCGATATTTGTTCCTTTTTTTGAGCAAATTCATAATAATATAATTGAAAACGGAATTAAGTATGTTGAGTTAGATTTCTCTAAATTAACGTTTTTAAATTCCAGCGGGATTAAAACTCTTATTAAATGGATAACTAAAGTTACGCCGTTACCTGCAGAAAAGAAATATAATTTTAAAGTTATTGCTAATTCTCAGATTACATGGCAGGAAACTTCTTTGAAAATGTTATCAATGTTGGCTCCCGGTTTAATTGAGATTCAGATTCAATAAAATATTTTAGATTCTTAAGGAAAGACCTCAGTAATCTGGGGTCTTTTTCTTTTATTTTATAGCGGAGAAGTATTATATGAAAAATAGATATTTATCATTATTAATTTTTATTCTTTTAGTGTCATGTACGACAAAAAGTGAAATCAGTCCTTTTTTGGCGACAGATATTTTTAATTATTCCGGTAATTTTTTTGTATTTGTGAAGAATATGGAGAAGAAGTCGGAGTTATTTTCTTTAGAAAATGAGATTCCTTTGGTAAATACGACAGAATTTTCGATAACGAATAAATATGTTTTGCCTTTTTTATATTACCAAGTTGCGGCAGACAGTCTTGATTTTTCGATGACATCTAAACAGCAAATTAAAGAATTATTTTATTTTATGGCTTATTCTTTGGGACAAAAAGAACTTTATTACCGAGAGGTAATATCTTCCGGTTTTACTTACGATGAAGCAGAAATTAATAAGCAGGTGGAGGCGTATATCGGAGATGTAGAGCAATTTAAGTTATATTTAAAAGATTCGCCTTTGAGTTACGGTTTTATTGTGGAAGATTTGAAAAAGAATCTTCTTGTTGAAAAATATAGAAATGAAAAGATTCCTTATAATATGGCAAAAGACGAAGATGTGGTGAATTATTATAAAACGAATCCTACAATATCTCGAATTAATCCATCATTGCAAGTCAGACATATTTTTGTCGGTTTTTCACCTAAGTTTGATAAACAAAAAGCTTTAGCAAAAATTACAAGTGCTAAGAATAAAATTATGAAAGGTGAGGATTTTGCAACAATAGCTAAAAAATATTCGGAAGATAAAGTTAGTGCAAAAAACGGAGGTTTTTTCCCGGATTTTATTGTCAGAGGCAGTATGCAAAATGAAAAATTAGAGCGTGTTGCTTTTAATTTAAAAAAGGGGGAAGTTTCTGAAATTATAGAAACTGCCATTGGCTATGAACTTTTGAAAGTAGAAGAAATTAATGATGAAGGTGAAATCGTATTCGAGGAAATGGCAGATAATATAAGAAAATTAATTGATTATGAAGCAAAGCGAAATGCAATAGAACAAGAAAACATGAGAATAGAACAGAAATATAATTTGAACTATGTAATAAAATAAAATTATATCAGTAAATACGCGGAAATGAAACACCGCGTATTTTATTAAACAAATTGATTGCAGTTCCGTCTGTTAATCCGGAAATAAAATCAGTTGCAGTTAATAGTTTTTCATAAAGTGAAAAATTGTCCGGCGGTGTAATGACATGTTTAGGAAACAATAAAGAACGTTGTCGATTACGTCTGGTTTGCGGCATGGTCTGTAAATCGAGAATGATTTCAAGCAGTCCGTGGATTATTTCAAATCCGGCAGTTTCTATTTCAGCAACAGGTTGATAATTGTACAAATTGTCTGCAGCCAGATTTTTTAGGATATTAACGTATTCAGCCCCGGGAATATCAGAAAGTAAAGAATCACAGAATGTTCCGTTTTCGATTTCAGTTAAATGTTGGATAAAATTATTGCAACATTGTGCGGTAAGTTCATTTATAACTTTAGCACGCAGATAACCGACTTTTTGTGTATTGTCTTGCATGCTTTTTAAACGTTGGTTAACAGCTGCATGACTGGATTTATCTATAATCGGGAATAAAAGTTCTTGAGCTGTAGAGTATGGCAAAATATGAAGACGAACTCCGTCTTCTATATCCATTATTGTGTAGCAAATGTCATCTGCTGCTTCAACAAGAAATGCCAGAGGTGAACGTGCGAATGCAATATCATTATTGGCTAAAGAGTGAAATTGAAAATCATTTGCCAGTTGTGCAAATATGTTTTTTTCACTTTGGAAAAATCCGTATTTCTTTTGGTCTTTTCTGTTCTCAAAGGTTTTATTTTTGTAATCAGTAATGTGACTCTCTCTCGGATATTTAGTGAAAGCAGCTAATACGTTTGGCGTAACATTTAATTCACTTCCTTTGCGAGACAAAAGGCGGAAACCTTGAGCATTACCTTCAAAGTTTAATAAATCATGTTTTTGTTTTTCATTAAGCTCAGAAATAATACCGGGATTTGTTTCAAAGAAACTGGAGATGGCAGATTCTCCGGAATGTCCGAACGGGGGATTTCCGATGTCATGAGCAAGACAGGCGGTTTCAACAATTCGTCCGACTTTTATTTGAAACTCATAAGCATTTTTGAGGTCGTATATTTTCGCAATTTTAGATGCGGTATTTTCTCCCAGAGAACGTCCGACACATGAAGTTTCTATACTGTGAGTCATTCGATTGTGAATAAAATAATTTTCAGGTATCGGGAAAATTTGTGTTTTTTGGTTTAAACTGCGAAATGCCGAAGAAAAAATTAATCGATCGTGGTCTCGCTGAAATAAATCTCGCCCAGTATCAAAGTTTTCGTTATTACAATGTATTAAGTTTTCCCAATTCATTTTACTATCTCCGGATTTTTATTCACATTATGTAAAATAATTCTTGATATTACAAGTTTCAGAACTAGCAGTATATTTTTTGTCCAATATTGAAAAGTCATTTGCAATGATAAAACGTGGTTCTATTTTATAACGTTTAAAAAGAGAATCCAAGCGAGAGTTCATGCCGGCGTGTTTTCCGTTTAATGCCAATGCCGCAAATTGTTTATTGAATAAAATTGAAAAAACGCAACAATGAAATGAATTGGTAATTACATATTCGGCATTATCAATTAAATAAAGCCATTGCGGAATAGTAGCAAAATATTTAGGATATTTATCAACTGTTCCGTTTCCGGTAATATAAATTACTTCCAGTTTTTTACTTTTTGCAAAATCATAAACAGCTTGAATATCAAATTTTGAGTTGTTGTTTACTGCATATAAAACTAAATATTTTCCCTGCGGCATATTATTCATTTGGTTTTCTTTGTAAAGTTTGCGGTAAACATCTGCAGATAAAAACATAGTTGGGTCGGCAAGCCATTTTGCATCTACACCGCATTGTTTACATAAATCAATTCCGCTTTCTTCTCGAACACTGACGTAATCAAACTTTGCCAAAAGTGGAGAAATTTCTTTTATGTATTCTTGGCTAATCTTTTTTACTCCCCAGCTTGCAGCAAAGGAAATGCGTTTTGTTTCCGGTGAGCCGAAATCAAGAAAATAGGCGTGTATTATGTTTCGAAATCGCCGAACCGGATTATTCCAGAAATTCCAAACTTGGTCGGAGCCGACAATATATATATCTGCCGGTGGCGGATTTTGTTGCAGTTGTTGCAAAGAAGAAAAAAGAGTTTCCGATTGGGTAATATAACGCTTTCTGAAATCATCAAAATAACGTGGATTATTTGCAACTTCAATTTTTATTTTAGCTTTATTTTTTTTCTTTTTTAAATATTTAAACATGAATGCGGGATTCAACGCTTTTAAAATTCGAATAGGGAGCGGATTTTTTCTTACATCAGAATACCATTTGTATCTGATTAAATACGGGGCATGACCAATATTTTGCAAATATTTTTGCAATGCATAGCATTGTAAAAGTTGCCCGTAATTGTCATCAGACCACCAAAATGTCATGATTCCGACTTTCATTTTTTTCTCCTTACGATTTTTAATAATTTCGCTGAATACCGTTTTATAATTTTTTTCAGTCGCAATAAAAACGGCGTTGCTGCATATTTTGCGGCCAACTGTTTTATGGTTAAGCTTTCTGTTATCATATCGGTGAAAAAAGAAGTTCGTGAAATCGGACAATCAACCGATTTTACTAATGGCGGATTGTATTTTGCACCTTTTTCCAGCGGGATTTCTTCCATTATACAGTTGTCGAGAGAGCAGATTATTTCTTTCCCTTTGTGCGTTTGTGCGATAACGAAAGACGTTCCTTTATTATCATCCAATTCAGGAAAATCATGCTGTATTCCCCAGAAGTCAGCCAAAGTAATGTCAGAAATACGATTGATTCCTTTAAAATTACAGTTATAACATGAAGAACGCAAACAAACATTTTTGAGAAAAAGTTTCATATATTCGTGATTATGGAAAACTTTTTTTTCAACCTGATTATTGCTGAAATAAAGAGCGACAGAAAAATTTTTCCAACCACAGCTTTTGTCTCTAAAGTTTATTCGAGAAATTTCTCTGTTTGCAGATTGAGAGTGAATATATTTTTGCCATAATAAAGGTGACGGGGCTCCGTGACAAATAAGGTCAACGGTAATTAGATTTTGGTAGTCCGTTTGTAGATAATTTTTTAGCCCGCCGATTTGGCAAGGTGTACCTGAAAAAAGGACTTGCCGCCCGGAATCCAGAAGTTTTTTGCATTCTCTAAATGAGTTCCCGATTTTACTTTGGACATATTTTGAGCCTCGAAAATCGGAAAGTCCGGCGATATTATCAGTGTAAGTATGTATAACAGAAAAATCAGAGTCAAATTTTGCACCGAAAACAAAACCGCCGTTATTAATGATTTTTTCGGCAATTGCGGTAAATATTCCGCCGCTGGAACTTTCAGTCCTGATTTTTTCATTTTTATTAATTCCGGCAAATGCAGTAGGAGTAAAAGTTTTGTTTATTGAATGCGGCGTAATTATCGGACAAGTTTTTTCACAAAGTCCGCAATTTACACATGATGTTAGATTTTTTTGGGGATAAATAAAGCCTTCGCTGTTTGTAATCAGTGTAATTGAATCCGCCGGGCAAATGTTATAGCAAGCAAGGCAACCTGTACAATTTTTTGTTTTCATTGCAAACCTCTGTTTTTCATGCAGACAGCGGACATCGGTGATACATTGAAAAGTTTTGCAATTACCGAACATTTTGCCATAAGCAGAAAAAATAAATTTTCTTTGTTTATAGGATATAAGCTTTCAAAATTTCCTTGTCCTTTCGAAATGATGACATCGGCATTATCAAAAATCATTTTAAAATCATCACTTACGTCATTTAAAACAGTGCCGGCGGCTTTGTCTCCGTTAGAAATTACCGTTGCGACTTCGTGCATATTTATCATGTCGGCATCAGACATGGTGACATCGTTTAAAATTGCAAATCCTTTTACCGCATAATAGCAATTAAGTTGTGGGAATTGTCGTTTTATTTCGCGAATAAAAATTTTATCGGTTACGATTTCGCCGCAATTGTCTCCCAGATAAAGTAAATTATTACAAGATTTTAGCGAATCGTACAAAATATGTATGTCATCAATGCCAAACGGAGTTTTTGCAAGATTTATAGCTGTATCAAAAAAAGTTTGTGTATCAAATGACGGAGTCGCTGCCAAATCAATAAGATTTCCGCAAATACTAAAAACCAAAGCTTTTGTAAATCTGGAATAATTGTCCGGCATAGAAGAAATATTTTCACATATTTGAGTTTCTTGTTTTGCAACAGCGAGATTGTAATAACGCTTTATTTCATTATAAACATCTCTGGTTCCGATTTCATTTTCGAGAATATCCCAGATTTCTCCCATTAGTTGCGGTGTAGATTTAGTAAAATCAGATTTTGCTAAATGAATTAAAACTTTTTTCATTAATTCGTCAGCTTTGTCTTTTTTAATATTTTTAATTTCTGCAACTTGTGCGATTTGTTTTGCAATACATGCACTGCAACTTAGAATAAATTCCATTTGATAAACCTCGCTAGAGTTTTTATCATTTTTTGGTGGATACGGCTATTTGTTACGACGGAAAAGTTTCTTTTTTATAAAAGATAATGCTATTACTCTTTCATTTTTTGAAAGACCGATTGTGGTAATCGAAAAAAGTGTCATGAAAACTGCTGTAAATATAACAAGGCAAAATCTGATGAAGTTTTCAGGCATTATATAATGCAAAAATCCCGGAATTATTGAAGAACAGATTGTAATACCGAGCATTGGTAAAATAGCCGAACTAAAAAAGCGTCTTATAGAAAATAAGGTCAAAAGTTTCAAAATTGATAATCTGATTATAGTGGCAATGCATGAGATTAAAATTGTAACTATCATTACAGAATATGCAGGAGCACCTAATTTTAATATTATATAACTGACCGGAAGATTTAATAGAAGTATTCCGCCTACAACGCTTTGATAGAGTTTTATTTTTCCCGTAGCTTGTGCTAATGTCATTATTTGATAACTGATAGAAGTAATTATTGCATCGATTAATGCCAGTCTTGTAAAAATTACGGCAGCTTCCGGAGGATTTGAAAGCCATATTTTTAAAATATAATTCATTTCCAGAATCAAAGGCAGTGAGAAAATAAACATTAAGAAAAAAGTATATTTACAGCCGTTGAAAACTAATTGTGAAGCTTTATCGAGTCGTCCGGCAGCATATTGTTTGATAATTTGCGGTCGCATTGCAGTTGTAAAATTGTTGGCGAAACTGTTTACTGCGTTATTTACTTGGGCGGCTATTCCTCGTGCCGCATTTACAGCGGGATTAAAAAAGATATTCAGCAAAATATTTAAAGCTTGGTTTTTTACGATAGAAACACTTGAGCCAAATAAATTCCAGCAGCTGTATGAAGTTATTTCTTTAAACTTGTTTTTATCCCAATAGAAAATGAAGCGGCATTCCGGATAGTGAAAGCCACAGAAAAATCTGTAAATTGCAGTATTGATAAAAGTAACTAATAATAATAATAATCCGTAAATTACCAATTTGTCATACGGCAAAACTTTTAAAAGTATTGCGATTGTTAATTTCAAAATAGTTTCGATAACACTGGCGTATGCATAAATGTTCATATTTTCATGTGCAATTATTGAAGCCATATAAGGTGTCGTCAAAATAGTGATGATGAATGAAAATATTGTAAATTGATAAATCATGACGGCGGCATTTAGACGTTCTTGCGGAATTGTAAGTTTATTCTTTAAAAACCACAGTCCGAATGTTTCGGTAAAAATAAATATAACTATCGCCAAGAATATGTAGATTATCATTATTAGGCTAAATATTTGTTGTAAGTTTTTATAATTTTTTTTGCCTAATTCAAAACTGAAAAAACGTTGAGATGCCGTTGCCATGCTGTTGCTCAAAAAGTTGAACATCGTAACAGTCCCGGCAACAACGTTATAAATCCCGTAATCATCTGCTCCCAAGGCTTGCAGTACTATGCGTACGGTATACAAACTTGTGAGCAGAATCAGGATTTGACGAAAATAAAGCATTAAAGTATTTTTTGCGATTCGTTTATTTTCGTATTCCATTATAAAAGGTCACTTGCCAACTCTGCCAGTGCAGAACGTTCGCCTTTTTCAAGTGTTAAGTGTGCAAATAATTTTTGTCCGGTAAAACGTGAAATCAAATATGTCAATCCGTTAGAGTGGATGTCTAAATACGGAGTGTCAATTTGGTGTGGGTCACCGGTAAAAATTATTTTAGTTCCTTCGCCGACTCTGGTAATAATAGTTTTTACTTCATGCGGAGTGAGGTTTTGAGCTTCATCGACAATAAAGTAGATTTTGTTTAAAGAACGTCCTCGAATGTATGCCAGCGGTTCAATCAAAAGTTTTCCGCTTTCGGTTAAATCTTCAATCTTCTGAGATTCTTTTGTTTTTTCGGCATATTGATTTTTTATAACTTTTAAATTATCCCACAACGGCTGCATGTATGGATTCAATTTAGATTTTACATCGCCCGGTAAAAATCCGATTTCTTTATTGCTTAACGGAATAATTGGGCGTGAAACAAAAATTTGTTTATAGCTGGAGCGACGTTCCAAACCGCAAGCTAGTGCAAGAAGAGTTTTTCCGGTTCCGGCTTTTCCGGATATTGTAACAATCGGAATGTTATCATCTAATAGTGCATCCATCGCAAATGTTTGTTCTGCATTTCTCGGGCGAATCCCATAGGCACTTTTAGTTTCAACCGGGCGGATTTTATTTGAAAAAGAATCATATCTTGCCAATATTGAGTTGTGATTATTTTTTATTGTAAGATATTGATTAAGCGTAAGATTTTTACCGGTAATTTTTTCAAAATCGGTGATATTTATTCCTTCACTGAAAATTTTACTGCTGATTTCTCCGGAGTCATCATTAATTTCGCATTTTCCCGTATATAGCGTATCAATATTTCTGACAGTTCCGCTTATGTAATCTTCAGCTTTTATTCCGAGAGCTTTTGCTTTCATACGTAAATTAATATCTTTTGTAATAAGAACTACATTTTCATTATTATCACGATATTTCATATTATAAGCAACTGTTAAAATGCGATGATCCGCAAAATCTGTCATGAATAATTTTTGTACGTCGGGAGAATGGTCGTCTCCGGCTATTATACGCAAAGTTCCTTTCCCGTCCCCCAGAGAAGCTCCGGTTTCAAAATTGATAGAATCGGAGTAAATAGAATCTAATGTTCTTATAAAATGACGAGCTTGAAAGTTTTTTTGCTCATCACCTTTTTTGAACTTGTCGACTTCTTCAAGAACTGCCATCGGAATTATAATGTTGTTATCTGCAAAGTTCATTATACAACCGGCATCGTGAAGAATAACATTTGTATCTAAAACAAAATTTTTAATTGCCATAAGATTCCTCCTATAAAAACGTAATCCTTATATATGGATTATAGTATTTTTTTCTTTTAATCGTTATTAAAAGTAAGAAAAGTCTTATATTCGACAGGTTCTTTAATTTGTTTTTTATCTTCCGTTTTTTTAGAAGGCTTTTTTTCAAAAAAAGTAAAATTAGAACGCAACATAAACGAGAAAAACAAATCTTTTTCTTCTTCCGGGATGAGAAAAACGGAATCTTTTTTTACGGTAAATGCTTTTATTGTACCGTTTTCAATTAAGCGAGAAATGGTTTTACCTTTTTCCGGAGATTCTACAAAGAAAACCGTACCTTCAACATAGAAAAAAGAATTATGGCGTGAAAACCATTCTTTTATAGTTGTACTTACATTTGCTCCCAAATTTACGCTGTGTTGCAATATAAAGTTTTCAAATTGTTCATAATCACAGCCGTTTTGTATTGCACGACAGATGGAAATATCGTTAATTTCTAATTCTGTAATTTTGTCATATTTAACGAATTCGCTGAATAAAGCACATAAGTAATAATCACAATCGGTATTGCAAGAGTTGGTATAAACAGCAAAATTACTTGTGATTTTTAATTCCATAGGTAAGGCATTTGAGGAATCGTAATAAATAAAAATTATATCTTCATCTTCTGTTTTACAAAGTCCGATTTTGCAGAGGAATTCGATGATACTTTCAAAATCAGCTCTGTAAGGTTCTTTTTCTAATACGGAAGCAAGCAGCAATGTTTTAAATGCGTATTTAAGTTCATTTTTATTTATTTTATAACTTGTTTTAAAATCATAAACTTGATTTAGAATCGGTTGCAAATACGGAAAGACTTTTTTTACCAATGTAAGCATTCGTTCTAATTGGGATAATTTAAAATATTGTTGAATATCTTTTATTTGAACTTCATCTTCATATATGAAAGAAGTGGAAAAAAAATATCCGATGATGTCGTATTCATCTCTTAAATATCCGGAAGCAGCACAAAAGGCAGCAGAAAGTAGTTCAAAATCTTTTTTGTATAACCCCCCGCTTTTAGAAAACTTTATTCCCTTTGATAAAAAATAAATAATTGTATTAATTACATCGCCGAATTTTTCGCAGTTATAAACTAGTTCGGTTGTACTTGTTTTTTTTGCGGAAATTCCTTCGTTTTTATAATGATTGGAAATCAGTTCGGGAATAAATAAATATTTGTCATCGCGAGTAAATATATAATTTTTCACAATGAGATTTTGTATCGTTTTTCCGATGAGCGACGGATGTTCTCCCAAAATGATACTTAGTTTTTCATTTAGAAATGCAGATGGAACTTCGGTCAATTGAGACAGTAATTTTATAATTTCAATTTCCAAAACATTCAATCGACTGATAACTTTTTCTATAGAAGAATCTTTGTTTAAAAACGTTTTTAGGCTTTCCAGATAAAACTTTGTTTCCCTACGCATTAGAATCGGGCCGAAAAATAATTCATATAATTTTAAAATTTCTTCGTCTTTTAAAGATTTTAATCTGTACTCGTTGGACATATTTTACTTCCTTGGTTCCCAATAATCTATTTGGTAAGAATACCCTTGTTCAGTGAGAAATCTTTGGCGTTTATGTGCGTAATCTTCTTCCAGAGAGTCTTTTGTCGTAAAAGTATAAAAGTACGAAACATTTTCTTCTTTAGGACGCAAGATTCTTCCCAATCGTTGAGCTTCTTCTTGGCGAGAACCGTATGTTCCGCTTATTTGTAATAAAACGCTTGCATCAGGTAAATCTATAGAAAAGTTGGCAATTTTACTTACTACCAAAATACGAATTTCTTTGTTTCTGAATTTTGCATATAATTCTTCACGTTCTGCATTTGGAGTTTTTCCTGTTATTAAAGGAACATTTAATTTTTCGGAGACAGTTTTTAATTGGTCGATATATTGTCCGATTATTAACACTTGTTGATTTTGATGTTTTAAAAGAACATCTTTGATGGCATCAACTTTGTATGGGTTTTGAGAAGACTGTGCAAATTTCGATTTTTGGTCGGCTGTCAAATAGTCAATCATTTCATCTTCCGGTAACGGCAATTTTATTTCATAACACATTGCTTCTGAAATCCAACCTTGTTTTTCAAGAACTTTCCATGGAGTATCAAAACGTTTCGGTCCGATTAGACAGAATACATCTTTTTCATGACCGTCTTCACGAATAAGCGTTGCGGTAAGACCTAAACGTCTTTTACTTTGAATACCGGAAGTAATTTTGAATACCGGTGCCGGCAATAAATGAACTTCATCGTAAATAATTAATCCCCAATCTTGAGCTTGGAAAATTCCGAAATGTGGGAATTCGTCGGTTTGTTTTTTTCTGTAAATCAACATCTGATATGTTGTTACCGTGATAGGTTTAATTTCTTTTTTGTCGCCGGTGTATTCGCCGATTTGGTCCGGGGTGATAGTTGTTTTATCTAAAATCTCTCTCATCCACTGATGAACCGATGCTACACTTGTGGCAAGAATAAGCGTACACATTTTAACTTTTGCAAGAATGTCGATACCGATAATGGTTTTCCCCGAACCGCAAGGAAGAACTATAGTTCCGTGTCCTCCGAGATTTGTACCGGCTTGATAAAAGGACTCGGAAGCTAATCGTTGATATTCTCTGGGAGCAAAAGCTTTTCCTTCTAATGTGGTTTCACGTAAATTGATGTCAAGCGGTTGGCCCGGTGTATAACCGGCAATGTCGTTAATCGGAAGATTGTAGTTAAAAAAGTCAACTTTTAAATCTCCGCGAACTTCCAGGCTAATCCTGTATTTTCCCGGTTCAGTTTTTATTTGTAGGTATTTTTTTAATTTTGCATTGGCAAGGATTTCCAGTTCTATATTTTTTTCTTTTACATAAAGAAATAATTCATCATCGTTTTCTCCTTTGATAAGTTCAATTTTTCCGAAACGATGATAAATGGTTTTTATATTTTCAATAACGTTTTGAGGAACGTCAAATTTTGAATAAGTTTCGATGGTAGAAATAATTTCATCTAAAGTAACGCCGCTGGCGGAAGCGTTCCAAATACTGAGAGAACTTATTAGATATGTATGAATATGTTCCGGAGATTTTACCAATTCCGCAAACTTTGAAAGTTCATTTCGTACTGTTTCAAAATTAGGATTATAAACTTCTAAAAGTAATGAACTGTCACTTTGTACAATTAATGGATTAGACGGATTTATAATACGCCTCCTAAAACTATGGTTTGGTAATTTTTTTAGTTATGCCGGTTAGCGTAATTTACAAAAAAAACAGCGAGTAATTATATCTATTTTTTGAATGTTTTACAAGTAAACACTTTTTTAAGTAAAAAAGTGCATAATTATTTATGAAAGATAATATGTTTTTATAAAAAGAAGATTTTTCAAGTTACTTTTTGTTGTTAAGTGACTTTTTTAGCTTCTTCATGAATGAAGAATAAAAAAAATGAACAGAAAAAATAATTAAAAGTGGTTAAAAATGTGTTTTATAGGTATTTTAAAAAGTATTTTAAAGAATTTAAAAGATATAAAAATATGTGTACTTTACAAAAAGGAAAGTTTAAAATGTGATTTCTCTTTTGAAAAAAGAGAATTGTGTTATATTTTTTTATCTTTTTGTAGTAAACACATTAATTAATTTGTATCATCGGTGGTCGTAAGGGGTTTCTATGAGTGATTTTATTGATGAAGAGCTGTTGAAAGAATGGTTTGAGGAAGCGTATGATTTAATTGACGGGATAGAGCAGAGTTTACTTGTTCTTGAAAGCAATACTTCAGATACAGAAGCGATTGATGCGTTGTTTCGGGCAGCCCATACATTAAAAGGTGGCTCAGCGACAGTTCAATTTTCAGAAATCAGCCATTTTACACATACAATGGAAGATGCAATGGATGAAATTAGAAACGGAGCTGTAAAAGTTTCTTCCGGTATAGTGGACGTATTATTGTGTGCTCTTGATATAATAAAGGAAATGGTTGCATCCAGAGCTCGAGGCGATGTTTATTCAGATAATATTGACGATACATTAAATGAATTAAAAAAGATTGCGGAACACGCAGTTGCTGATTCACCGGCAGAAACGGTAACAAAAAAAGTCGAAATTGCAGAAACGGTTGTTGAAGAAAAAGAAGATACGGTTTCTGATGGAGAGATTTTTGAGTTCGGTGAATATGATTTAATGGAAATCAAACAGAGCAATACCGAACATTTACCAATGTGGCAGGTAACGGTAGATTTTAATGAAGATAATCCAATGAGAACGGTCGGCGGGATTCAAGTATTTACGTCATTACGTGATGTTGGAACAGTGTTGAAAACAGTTCCGGATTTTGATGCTTTGTATTCTGATGACTTTTACCCATCTGTAGTTTATGTTGTTGCAACAACGGAAACAAAAGAAAAATTAGAAGAAATTGCAGATTTGCCTGATATGACAAAAGCGATTAAGGTTGTTCCTTTTAATGTAGATATTGCGGAAGCAGTTCCTACAGCAGAAGTGCCGGAACAAGCTCCGAAAACGGATATAAAAGATGTTCTCAGTATGTTTATAGAGAACGTAGTTGAAGAAAAAGCTCCGGAAATTTTAGATGTCGCACAAGAAGTAAAGAAAAGTCAGAGTGAGACAACAAAGAAAAGTTCTGCAGCTTCAACAAAGGAAACAAAAAATCTGACGTCTTCGGTTCTTCGTGTAGATTCGTCGCGAATTGATGAGCTTCTTAACTTGGTATCAGAAATAGTAATTAATAAAGCTACATTTAACCAATTAGCTATTAAATATTATGAAAGCATAGAGTCTTTTTCTACCTTATTAAACTCTTTTAAAGATAAGAATAAGCATTTTGCCGGGCTGTTAGCTCATACGGAAAATATGAACGAGATGTTAAAAAATGAGTTTCAAAAAGATGTTGCTGGTTTTACAACTCAATTTGATTCATTTTTAAATGGCTATAAAGAGGTTGTAGAAAAGTTTCGTTCGACATCTCAAAGTTTGGACAGAATATCTTCAGATTTACGTGAAGGTGTAATGCGAGTGCGAATGATTCAGATAAAACAAGTTTTCAGCCGTTTCCCTCGCCTTGTAAGAGATTTATCACGAGATTTACATAAAGAAATTGACTTGGTAATGGAAGGTGAAGAAACAGAAGTTGATAAAGCAATGCTTGATGACTTATCCGATCCTTTAATTCATATGATTCGAAATGCGGTAGATCACGGAATGGAAACACCGGAAGAGCGTATTGCAGCCGGGAAACCTGGGGTGGGAACCGTAAAATTAAAAGCAGCCAATGAAGGAAATTTGATTTCAATTTACATTTCTGATGACGGACGCGGAATTAATCCCGAAAGTGTCAGAAAAAAAGCGATTGAAAGAAAAGTAATTTCTGCAGATAAACAGTTAAGCGAACAGGATACTTTTGCGTTATTATTTGAGCCGGGATTTTCTACGGCAGATAAGATAACTTCAGTTTCCGGACGTGGTGTGGGTCTTGATGTTGTAAAGAAAAATATTGAGAAAATGAGCGGAACTGTTCGTATTACATCAGTTCCGGGGAAAGGAACAACTTTTATTATTAAATTACCTTTGACTTTAGCAATTATTCAAGGTTTGATGGTAAGAGTTCAATCAGAGATATATGTATTACCTATTTCATCCGTAATTGAAAGTATCAGAATCAGCCCTAAGGAAATAAAATCAATTGACAATTATGAAGTTATTAATGTCAGAAATGAAGTTCTTTCATTATTACGTTTGAGTCGTTTGTTCAATTTGAAAAAATCCGAAGAGTTGGAATCTTATTTCGTTGTTATTGTAGGAATAAATGATAAAAAAATGGGATTGCTTGTAGATTCTCTAATCGGAGAAGAAGATATTGTAATAAAACCATTGAAAGATAAATACACAACGACGCCGGGAATTGCCGGAGCTACGGTTCTTGGTGACGGTACAGTCAGCTTGATTCTTGATGTATCTCAAATTGTAGAATTGGGAATGAAGCAAGAGCAGGAAAATCAACAAAATCGTAAGAATAACAGAAAGGATTAAACTATGAGTGAAATTAAAGGTATGGATTTTAAATATTTAATGCAAAATCAACAAAAGATTAATAGTTCACTTTCTATTCAAGAACGAGATAATAAGCAAATTATTGAGTATGATTCTAAGATAGTGTCTTTTCGAATAGGTAATCAATATTATGGTATTGATATTATGATGGTAAAAGAAATCTTGTGTGAAAAAAAGTTTACACCGATTCCGAATGCGTTAGATTTTGTACGTGGAGTATTTAATCTTCGTGGAGAGATTATTCCGATTATTGAATTAGCAAAGTTATTCCATCTTAATGTAGAATATGAAGTTCCCGAAGAAGGCGAGTCTGTAATTATCCTAAAAGTTGGTAATTTATTAATCGGTGTTGTTGTTGAAGAAATTATGCAGGTTTTTCCGATTCGAAAGGATGACATTCAACCGCCGAGCTCATTATTGGGAAGCATTAATGAAGAATATATTTCCGGTATTATCGATATTGAAAAAAGGCTGTATGTTATTTTAGATACAGAAGCAATATTCGGAGATAAAGAAAAGGCGAAAAAGGAAATATTACCGCAAGAATCAGATTTGGCAGAAGAAGTTCTTACGTATTTTGTTAATCAAGTAGAAGAGCTTGCCGGTGTGCATATTCATTCTGCGAACAGAAATAAATTTCGAGAGCTTTATTCTAATTATGTTAAAGAGAATAATGTAAAAGACATGCCAAAAGTGACGAAAGAAGAGGCTTCTAAAATAGTAGAAGAGTTTTATTCTGAGAATACAGAGTGTTTTTGGAATGAAACACAGTCTACTTTGTTTAAAAATATTATTTCGTCGCATCTAAAGAAAATTTCTCCTAAAGAAGTGAAGGGGATGGATATTGGGTGTGGAAATGGATATGAAACTTTTTCATTGTATTTCATATTAAAAAGCATTTATTCTGATGTTCAGTTAATTGCTACAGATAGTAATCTTGCGGCTATCAGCAATGCTTCAGGAATCGAAGTTACGGGAAGTGAAATTCCGGGCTGGATGGAAATAAATAAAAACTTTATCAATACAAGCGGAAAACAGTATAAAGTAAAAAAAGAAATAAACGATCAAATCTATTTTGAATTTCATGATGCAAAAAACTTGTCTGCAGATGAAAGAAAGTTTCATGTTATTGTAGCAAGGGACTTGTCTTTGTTTATGAAAGAGTCAGAATACAATTTGTTTATTAAAGACGTCGCAGAACATCTTGTTCCGGGCGGGGTTTTGATTGTGGGAGATTCAGAAGTTATTACTTCTGATGCTTTTATAAAAATGGAAGAGCAGGGATTTTCTGTTCTTGTAAAAAAATAAAATTAAGTAGGAGAAAACAAAATGAGAGTTGAGTATATCAATCCTTTTGTAGAGTCTGCTATGTCGGTATTAAAATCGACAGTTTCAGAAAATGTAAAAAGGGGAACTCCAAAATTATCAACGAGTATTAACAATATTCAGGGAGTGGCAATTATTGTCGGACTTGCAGGACAAGTTTCCGGTCGTGTTGTTTTGGACATGTCTGAAGAAACAGCACTTAATGTAGCTTCTTCAATGAATGGCGAACGCTTGGATTGTTTGGATGAATTGGTTTCAGCGACATTAACAGAGTTAGGTAATATGATTACCGGAAATGCAGTTACAAAATTGCATGAAATGGGATTTAAATTTGACTTAACACCTCCGGCATTGTTTGTGGGGGAAAATTTACGTTTGACAGATAGTAAAGTCGAAGCTTTGGTTGTTCCGTTGGAATTGGAAGAAGGTAATTTGTGTATCAATGTAGCAATTAAAGAAAATATTTATAAATAAAGAGAGGAAGGAAGTTCAATGAAAGCAGCATCTGATTTCCCAACAATTAATGCAAAAGTTCCGGATGGTTTAAAAGATGACGGTTCAAAATATAGGGTATTATTGGTAGATGATTCTATATTTGTAAAGAAACAATTGCAACAAATGTTGTTATCTCAGGAATATGAAATAGTAGATTCTGCAGCTGACGGAGAAGAAGCTGTAGCAAAATATAAAGAGCATTATCCTAATATTGATTTGGTAACAATGGATATTACAATGCCAAAGATGGACGGGCTTACGGCTTTAGAGCAAATTATGGCATTTGATAAAAGTGCGAGAGTTGTTATGATTAGTGCATTAGGTAAGGAAGAATTAGTAAAGAAAGCACTTCTTCTTGGTGCAAAGAACTTTATTATTAAACCGTTGGACCGTGTGAAAGTATTGGAACGTATTGCAAGTATTGTAAGAAAATGAAAAATTATAATCTCTTGCTTTTATCTTTTTTGTTTTTATTTTTTTCCTGTGTGAATAAAATTCAGGTAAAGGAAGAAGTAATTAAAGAAAAGCCGAAACAGTCAGAAACTTCTTTATCAGAGGTAAATGACGTTAATTTCGAGGCTTTTCTTTTTGTAACAAATACAAACTTAAAAAATAATGCAGGATTTTATTCTATGGAATACACCTTTTCTTTTATTGTTCAGTTAGGGAAAGAAAAGGTGTTTCTGGAATATCAATTGTTTGATAAAGATGATATCATTTTGAGTGAAGGTAAAATTGCAGACGGAGATTTGCGGTCAAGATTTTCAGAGCAAATTTCTGTTAAGAGTTATTTTAATTACGAATATATTAAGTATAAAATAGTTTGTAAGGATAAAAATGCTAATGTATTCAAAACTTTTGAGGGAGAATGTGAAAATCCTTTTTATCCCAAACAGTTAAGTTTTGAAGTACAATCACTTCATTCAGATTTTATGGACAATAAGCGAGCTGTGTCTCAGGTTTTTTCATATTATATGGAAACAACCGATGATGTAGTTCTCGAAAAAGTTCGTGTAATTCCTCCGGCAAAAGATTTTTATTGGGATGTTCTTCCCGACAGTCCGCAAAAAAATATTTATAAAGCAATTTCTAATATAAAAGATTCAACACACAGCGATTATTTGGAATGCGGTGAATATCATGTTCAATTCCTTTTGGGTAAAAGCGGTATAATTCAAGACACTTATTTATTGAAAGATTTGTATGATAATGAAAACGGTCCAAACTATGGTGCTGCTACAGCAACGATTTTATCTGATGATTTAAATGTTGTAGAGTGGGAATTACAGGATTTGGCATATTTGAAGACAATGGAATTCTTATTGTATGAAAAAAATAATAAAGAAGAGCCGCTTGTTAATTATACATTTAAACAGCCTGAGGAAAAAATTGTAAAGAAGGAATTGTTTCAACAACTGCAGAAAGAAAAGAATAGTCGAAAGAAAATAAAGTTTAACAAAAAATATTTGTACAGAATAAAACTTGAATATCAGAACATTTCCGAAACAGAAGAAAAAGTAAAATTTATTTCGTTCTCTCCTTTTTATGAAATTACTTTTTATGGATTCAATCTTTTTTAACAAAGTTATCGTATTTTAAGAAAACAGTGCAGCAAAAAACTCCTGATGTGTCAAAAAATGGTTAGAATTGACTATTTCATTGTTTTACTTTATAAGTAATAAAAATTTAAATAAAGACTGCAACAACAAAATCGGAGATTATAAATGGAAAAATTTCGAATAGCTATTCTAGGATGTGGTACCGTTGGCGGCGGTGTAGCAAAGATAATTTTAGAACAAGCACAATCATTAGCTATAAGAAGTGGAAAACAAATTGAAATAGCTAAGATTCTTGATTTGTTCCCGACAAAATCATCAGAGCGACATGGGATTCCGCTTGAATTATTTTGCGGGAACGGAAAAGACCCGGCAAAAGAAGATATGCCGAAATATACTCAAGAGATTTTAGAAGATAAATCTATCGATTTGGTTATCGAGACAATCGGAGGTTCTTCAGAGGGATTGTTAAATACGGTAACCGGAGTTTTAAATTCAGGAAAACATCTTGTTACGGCAAACAAAGCATTGCTTGCAAAATATAATAAGACAATCATTGATACAGCATTTAAAAATAATAAAGCTGTAGGTTTTGAGGCTGCCGTTTGCGGTGCGATTCCAATTATCAAGGGTATAAATGAATGTTTTACCGGAGATGAAATTACTTGCGTTCAAGGTATCATGAACGGAACAAGTAATTATATACTTTCAAAAATGGCAAATGAAGGTAAGAGTTTTGCCGATGCTCTAAAAAGTGCACAGGAAAAAGGTTATGCCGAAGCTGACCCGACTCTTGATGTCAACGGACACGATGCAGGACATAAGTTGATTATATTATTAAAATTGATTTACGGTCTTGATGTAAAAGTTGATGAATTGCCGATTTTGGGAATTGATACAATTACGGCTGAAGATACTGCGTTTGCAAAGGAAATCGGAGCTGTAATAAAATTGATTTGTTTTGCAAAAAAAGAAGATGACGGCGTATATGCGACAGTTCGTCCGATGATGGTACGAGATGAAAACTTCTTGTCTGAAATTGACAATGCAACAAATGCAGTAAAAGTTACCGGAAAATATTCTTATGAAAATATTATGATTGGTCAAGGTGCAGGTTCTACAGAAACCGGAAGTGCGATTGTTTCAGATGTTGTATTTATTGCTCGTTACGGAACTGCAAGTTTACGTAATTATCCGTCTCAGGATTTGAAATATTTGTCATTTGATGAAATGAAAATTGCATACAATATTACGTTTGAGGCAGAGGATATGCCGGGAATTACGGGAATCATTACGACTGCAATAGGCAGCGAAAATATTAATATAGAAACTGTCAGTCATAATGTAAGAACATCCGGCGAAACAGCGATTTTCTCTATTGCAACAATGCCTTGTACATATGTACAAATTCAACGTGCTATCGAAAAAATCAGACAACAAAATGCGAAGATTTTGAAAGTAGATCCAAAAATCATTCCAATATTAGGATAAATTATGCAGACGGGCGGAACAAAAAGAAATCCAAGAAATAATAATATAAAGAAGTTATCGATTCGAGTTGCATCCGGAACATTAAAAGGGCGAAAACTTGATTGCCCGCCGGGAGAAATTCGTCCTATGACTTCAATGTGCAAACAGGCGTTATTTAATATTATGTTTGGTCGCAAAGAAATGGAGATGTTAGATTTATTTTCCGGTTCTGCATCGATTTCTATTGAGGGATATTCTCGCGGAATGGTGAAAAGTGCGGATGTAGTAGAAGGCGATTATGGGAAAAAAGTTGTTTTAAACGGTAATATCGACCGCTTGGGACTTACCGGAAAAATCCGCCCGATAATTTCCGACGCTTTTGCTTATATCCGACGTTGTGCCAAGAAATATGATTTTATAATGCTTGACCCTCCGTTTAAAATGGAGAACAAGCAATCTCTTTTAGAATTATTGGAAGAAAAAAAATTATTAAAAGATAACGGTATAATTGTAATGCATGCAAAATATACCGACCCTTTCGATGAGCAAATCGGCGAATTAGTTCAGACCGACTATCGTCGTTACGGAATCAATGTACTGATTTATTATCAATGGGAAAAAGATATAATCATAGATGAAACGGAGGAAAATGAAAATGTCTGAAAATCGAGAAAAAACAAAAGAGTTTTTTGATTATGCAAAAAAAATGATGCAGAACTCAAAAATGAATGAAGATACAGTGATTACACCTGAAAATATTTACCAGCAGGCGTATACTAAAAATCGTCCGATGTTGTTGGAAATTATGCGAATGGGACATCTTCCGGGCAGTACAATTTTGGGAATGGATAATGTAAGAAAGTTAGGACAGTTAGCAAAAGAAGGTAAATCTTGTTTAATTTTGTCAGAACACCTTTCTAATATGGATGTTCCGAGTATGTTTACTCGATTTGAAGATTGCGGCGATGAAGAAGTAAAAGATTTATTTGACAAATTAGTATTTGTTGCCGGAGTGAAACTAAATCAAACTCCGTTGGTAAAACTGTATACTGAAATGTTTACAAGAATTGTTATTTATCCTGTTCGCGGTTTGAATAAAATTGCACAAGATGAAAGCAAGAAAGAAGAATATGAACTTGCGAAAAAAATAAATATGCGTGCGACTCGAAAAATTATGGAGTTGAAAAACAAAGGCAGTATTTTTGTTCTTTATCCGGCAGGAACTCGTTACAGAGAGTGGGATCCGTCAAGCGGAAACGGAATGAAAGAGACAATGGCTTATTTGAATATCTTTGATTATATTTGCTGTTGTTCTATCAACGGAAATAATATGCCGCCGAAAGAGCATGAAGATATGACAAGAGAATCATTCTTACAAGATGTAATGGTTTTCAATTTCGGAGATGTGGTAGAAACAAAATCATTTATTGCCGATGTAGCTGCTGCAAATCCGAATGTACAGGAAAAAGAAGAGATTCGCCAATGTCAAGTTGATGAAGTAATGAACAGAATTAAACAACTTCATACAGCAGCAGATGAGTACAGAAAACCTTTTTTAAAATAAAAGATACGGAGTTGAAAAATGAATCAAGAACGTAAAAGCGGAATTTTATTACACCCGACTTCTTTGCCGGGGAAATATGGAATAGGAACATTAGGAAAGGAAGCATTTGCGTTTATAGATTTTTTGATTCGTTCAGGACAATCTCTGTGGCAAGTGTGTCCGCTCGGACCTACCGGTTACGGAGATTCTCCGTATCAATGTTTTTCCGCTTTTGCGGGAAATCCTTTACTTATTGATTTAGAAGTTTTTGTACAAAAAAACTTTTTAACAATCGAAGATATTGAGCCTGCGAATTTCTCGGAAGAATCTATTGATTACGGCAGAGTTATTCAATGGAAATTTCCTATTCTTAAAAAAGCATTTAATAATTTTAAAGAAAAGAAAGATGTGACAGAAAGTGCTAAGTTTCACAAATTTCTTTTGAAAAATGAAGAATGGCTGACAGATTATGCTTTATTCATGAGTTTGAAAGATAAATTTGACGGCAAATGTTGGATTACTTGGGATGAAGATATCAGATTGCGTAAACCGCAGGCGTTGAAGCATTACAAAGAAGAACTGGCTGATGAAATTATGTTTTATCAGTTCTTACAATATGAATTTTCAGAACAATGGTTAGCATTAAAAGCTTATGCAAATCAAAATTTTATACAAATTATCGGAGATATTCCTCTTTATATTGCTTTTGATTCAAGCGATGCATGGGCTTCTCCGGATTTATTTTTGTTGGATAAAGAAAGCCGATATCCGTTGAAAGTTGCAGGAGTTCCGCCGGATTATTTCTCAGTTACCGGTCAATTATGGGGAAATCCTATTTATAACTGGGATTACATGAAATCGGACGGTTTCTCTTGGTGGATAAAACGTATAGAAGCAAACTTAAAATGGGCAGATATTTTGCGATTAGACCATTTCCGAGGATTGTGTGCATTTTGGCAAGTCCCTTACGGCGAGGAAACAGCCGTAAACGGAGAGTGGAAACATGCACCGGGGAATGAACTTTTTGAAGCATTGCAAGAAGCTTTCGGTAATATTCCGATTTTAGCTGAAGATTTGGGGCTTATTACACCGGATGTTGTAGAATTGCGTGAGAAGTACAATCTTCCGGGAATGAAAATTTTGCAATTTGCATTTGATTCGGTGGAATCCAGCAGCAAGACTTTTTTACCTCATGTTTATGATAAAAATTATGCGGTTTATACAGGAACTCATGATAATGATACAGTTCACGGCTGGTACAACAGTGCCAAAGATATAGACAAAGCAATGGCTGATAAATATTTAGGAATTTCAAATAAAGAAAATTTGCATTACGACTTTATCAAAGCAGCATGGGCGAGTGTCGCAAATATAGCTGTAGCTCCAATGCAAGATTTGCTCGGGAAAGGCAGTGAAGCCAGAATGAATTTACCGGGAAGTGCGTCGGGGAATTGGCAATGGCGTTTTAATTGGAAAGATTTAAAACCGGAACACGAAAATTTTTTAGCAGAAATAACCTCATTATATGGAAGGTTGTAGTTTTTTTTATTTACAATCATATAAAATAGTCATAAAATACCGGCACTTTTACAAAAGACTGTGCAAGGCATTATAGACGGAGGACTTATGTTAAATATTCGTTATGAAAAAACTACTAATCCCAAAGAAATTCCGGGGGAAGATAATCCTTTAAGATTCGGAACAATCTTTACAGACCATATGTTTATTATGAACTATGAAGAAGGTAAAGGTTGGTTTGACCCACGTGTTGTACCGTATCAATCCTTACAAATGGAACCTTCATCAATGGTATTTCATTATGGACAAGAAATGTTTGAAGGTTTGAAAGCATATAAAACAAAGGACGGCAGAATTTTGTTATTCCGTCCGGATAAAAATGCAGAACGTGCAAATAATACAAATAAACGAATTTGTATTCCGGAAATCCCGGATGAAGATTTTATTGAAGCAATTAAAGCAGTAGTAAAAATGGATGAAGCGTGGATTCCGACAAAACCGGGAACTTCACTATATATAAGACCTTTCGTTATTGCGACAGATCCATTTTTAGGTGTTCGTCCGTCACATACTTATTTATTTATGGTAATTCTTTCTCCGGTAGGTGCATACTATCCGGAAGGTTTAAATCCTGTAAAAATTTGGATAGAAGATGATTATGTTCGTGCAATTCGCGGCGGTGTAGGTGAAGCAAAAACCGGAGCGAATTATTGTGCAAGTTTAAAAGCACAGGTAAAAGCTCACGACGAAGGATATTCTCAAGTTTTGTGGCTTGACGGAGTAGAACGTAAATATATAGAAGAAGTCGGAGCGATGAATATATTCTTCAAAATTAACGGAACAGTCGTGACTCCGGTTTTAAACGGAAGTATTTTACCGGGAGTTACTAGAAATTCTGTAATTCATTTGTGTAAACATTGGGGAATTCCGGTAGAAGAACGTAAGATATCGGTAGATGAATTATTTGAAGCTGCGAAAAACGGAACATTGGAAGAAGTTTTCGGAACAGGTACAGCTGCGGTAATTTCTCCGGTAGGTCATTTACGTTTTGAAGACCAAGTTGTTCAGGTAAAAGACGGCGGAATCGGAGAATTAAGTAAAAAGATTTATGATACTATCACGGGAATTCAACTGGGAGAAATCAAAGATGAATTCGGTTGGACTGTAGAAGTAAAATAATATTGTGAATAATAATAAAGAGCCTCCGAATCAGGAGGTTCTTTTTTTATCAGTAAAATAAATCGTAATAAAACTTTGAAAAAATTACGTGTTTAAAAAAATCGGTATATCATTAATCTTAAAAGAAGGAGTGAAAAATGGTTTCAGGAGCTTTTTTACAAGAAAATTTAAATAAAATGAAACACAAAATTGTAGTAATGAGCGGAAAAGGCGGTGTAGGAAAAAGTACCGTAAGTGTTAATCTTGCGTATTATTTGGCATCACAGGGAAAGAAAGTAGGACTTTTAGATGTTGATGTTCACGGACCGTCTGTTGCTAAAATGACCGGAATTGAAGGTGTGCGTTTGATGGCTGATGAAAACGGTCGTCCGATTCCTATACAAGTTCCGACACAACCGAATTTATATGTAGTAACGGTTGCTTCAATATTAGAATCTCCGGACGACCCGGTTATTTGGAGAGGTCCGGCAAAAAATGGTGTAATTCGTCAGTTTTTGGAAGAAGTTTGTTGGCCTGAATTGGATTTCTTGGTTGTGGATTGTCCTCCGGGAACAGGCGACGAACCGCTATCTGTAATTCAAACAATAGGCGATGTTTCCGGAACAGTTATTGTTTCTACTCCGCAACAAGTTGCATTGCTTGATGTACGTAAGTCATTGAAATTTGCCGGATTGTTAAATCTTCCGGTATTTGGAATTGTTGAAAATATGTCAGGTTTTGTTTGTCCTTGTTGTGGTGAAACTGTGGATATTTTTAAAACCGACGGAACTATAGAAACTGCAAAAGATTTCGGAACAGAAGTTCTAGGTAAAATCCCACTGGACCCACAAGTTGTAAATGCTACAGATTCAGGAAAACCGTACGTAACATCTTATGCAGAGGCTACTGCCGGCAAAGCGATGGCTGCAATCGGTAAAAAGGTAATGGATAAAGCGGAAGAACTTGCAAACAGAGAAATTGTAGTAGCAATGCCGTCAGAAAACGGAGTATTAAATACTCACTTCGGACATACAAAATATTTTACGTTGTTCACTGTAAAACAAAAAGAAGTAATTGCAGAAGAAGAACTTCCGGTAATCGAAGGAAGTCACGCAGATGTAATAGCTTGGCTAAAAAATGAGAAAAAAGTAGAGGTTATAATTGCCGGCGGAATGGGGGAAGGAGCAGCAAATGCTTGTCGTTCATTCGGAATGAAACTTTTCCGCGGAACGGGAGAAGGAAAATGTTCTGCGATTATACAATTGTACATTGCAAAGAGCCTGACTGACAGAGACGGAACTTGTTCCGGACACGGAGACGGCGGTGGTTGCAGTGGAGGTTGCCACAGCGGCGGCGGATGTTGTCACTAACGGTGAGCACACAAAGTGTGCGAACGAAGTATTTCCGCTGGGAAATACTTCGTTCATGTACAACGTACATTCACCGATGCTAAAACACATCGTTCGAGCTAGCTAAAACACATCGTTCGAGCTAGCTAAAACACATCGTTCGAGCTAGCTAAAACACATC
>JBGUUT010000072.1:0-57198 GCA_045133795.1 Spirochaetota bacterium | reverse complement strand
GGGCATGGATAATTATTATTGGTTTTATTATGATGAAGATGAAAATGAAATTATTATTGACGTAACAAATGCCTCGAATAATGTTGTTTATTTGAGAGAAATCTACTGTAACCATCAATGGTACAAAAAAGCAAAATCTAAATGATTTTATCTATTTTCACTGGGAGGGACAGACCCTGATACCAAAGTAAAATAAAGGTCTGTCCCTTATTCTCCCGGCGAATATTCCGCCTCGGTGATATCCTCCCATACCTCATAAAAAGGATAATCCGCCGCCCGTTTTGCAAGCCCGGCTCGTATCGCATTTTCTTCTATGTACACAAAAACTCGCACCAAATCAGTCAAATCTTCGATAATTCTGCTAAAAAATCTGTCTTTCCAAGCACTGCCCTCAAAGGCAAAAGTTCTATTTACCCATTGCGTGAATCGCTGTTTGATGTATTTCATTATTTCAGACAGATTTTCGCCTTCGCCGGGTTGAATCTCCATGTGAAAATGAGTGTCCAGAATGCAAATATTCTTGATTTTCATTTTAAACTTCGCTGCTGCTGCGTGAATTAGTTCCAGCAGGCGTTTTTTAATTCTCGGATTCATTGCAATTTGAACGAGTTTGTGAAATTTGTTGCTTACGTGATAATACGCATTTTTCTTTAATTGTCGTGGTTTTCGCATAATTTCAGCTCCTTACATTACAGTTAGATTGCTGAAAATCATGTTGCCCTTTTATTTTACATTATACATACATTTAGACTAAGGGACAGACCTCTATACCAAAACAGCATAGAGGTCTGTCCCTTTATTAAAAAGCGTGGTTATTACACCACTCTTATCATTAATCACAAATCTTCTCCGGTTATAAGAAACTCCGGAATATATGCACAATCATGGTCTATAGGAAAATCTCGGTCATACGCAATTGCACAAATTGCAGTAAGCGGTAAAGAAACAAAACCGTTAGAATCTAAACATACAGGGTCACCTCCGGCATGTAAAATACGCTTTTGTGACCAAAACGCCCTGTGGTCTTTTAATGATTTTTCCAAAGCATCATTAAACAAATCCACATCATTTTCCAAAATGCTTTTTAATGCCAAAAGCTCATGATTCATCATAAATAAGCTTAAATACGGAATATTTTCCGGTGTAATCTTATATGATGAAATTGTCTTATTTTCATCCGTAATTTTATAACAAGCCTCAAGTTTTGATAAATCCGGTTTTTCTAAAAATGAATAAGAAAACGCAATATAATTTTTTAACAAAATTGAAATCTCTTCTGTCGGCGGATAAACAAACTTACGCATAGGTATCATAGTCAAAAACTTTCCCACCGCCTTATCTCGTAAAATTATTCCCAAATAATACAAACGCAACCACAAACTTGCCTTTATTCCTTTTTGATTAAAAATAGGCGAAAAAGAATATGAAATATTATCATCCAAATTAAGCGTAACTACCCTATCAAAAGCCAATAGCTCAAGGTACGCCATATACGCACGCTTTGCTCGCTGTAAGTATTTTATACAATTATTTTCATCATCCAAAACTGCCGAATAAATACCGACTTCTAAAGCTGTTTTGGCATAAAGCTCTATATTTTTTACTTCCCATTCGTATTTTTCCTCAAGCTTTACAAGTCGCTCTTTTCGAATAAGATTCCATTCTCGTATTACTCGTCTGTCTATAGTATGACGCATAATTTCCTGCATTTTCCCCTCCCTTTTTCCCTAGATAATACCTGTTATATAAAAAAACTCAATTTTTTTTATTTTTTTTGCCGATTTTTGCAATAAAAAAGAAAAAAAAGACTTTATAATAAATATGAAATATTTATTTATTATTACTTTTTATGTTGCAGTCACACTGCTAAACGCCGCAGGCAAAACTTTTCTCCCGATTATCCTTACCGGAACATCCGGCGGATTATACCTTAACGATGTTGAAAAAATCGATGTCAAATCCTTCAATGAAACATTTTTTGTTTCCGCCGCTTTTAAGTTTCGGTATACCGAACTATTAACCAGATGTGATTTACAGTTAATCAATCGTTTCAACACCTACTCCGATATAAACTATCTGCGAAAAGTAAATCCCGGCTGGTATTTACGTGCAAAATGGAATGTCGGCAATTTTACCTTATTTGCAAATGTTAATCCTGTTTTTCTTGCTACAGACAATACTTTCCGTATTTCCGGAAGCAGCGGTTTCTATTACCGTATAAAACAATTTAAAATAGGATTATCCGGTACTACAAAATATTACGAATACAGCGGCAATTTTCAACAAACTTTTCAAACTACCGGAACATTCAAGCATAAAAAACCTTTACCTTTGGAACATCAATGTTCATTAACCTTCTTACTGAAATACACTTCGGTTCATGATGAAAAAATGCCGTATTTACATTCAATAAAATATAGCTATCAACTTAAAATCAATCTTCGTCAATTTAAAATTACCGACACTACATTACCGTTGGAAAAAGAACTTTGGGAGGAAGAAGAATACGATGATTGATTTTTCCCGATGATTAGTGTATTAAACCGCTTAGGAGATTTCCATGTCAAATATTTATGAAAAGCCCGATTTTTATACCAAAAAAGCAAAAGATGCCGGGTATTTTGCTCGCAGTATCTACAAGCTTGAAGAAATCGAGAATAAAATGCACCTGTTCAAAAAAGGAATGAAAGTCGTAGACTTGGGGTGTGCTCCCGGTTCTTGGAGTCAATATGTTTCAAATGCCGTAGGTGAATCCGGTTTGGTTGTAGGTATTGATTACAAAAAAATTCTTTGTGCGGCAAATAATATCGTGCTTGTACATGGGAATTTTATGCGTGAAGACAACCAATCTAAAATCGCAGAATACGGACCTTTCAATGCTGTCATCAGTGATATGGCTCCGGATACTTCCGGCGACCGTCTTACAGATTGTTATAAATCTTCAGAACTTGTTCGTGAGGCTTTAAACTTTGCATACAGACATCTTAAACCCGGCGGTTTCTTCATTGCTAAAATCTTTCAAGGCGGCGATGAAAGAGAAATTGCCAATACAATAAAAGAAACTTTTGAGTCTGTTAAATGGTTTAAACCGAATTCTTGTCGTAAAAATAGTTTTGAAACATTTTTAATCGGTATAAATTACAAAGGGCAGCCGCCGAAACCTTCCGATGAAACAAACATTCTGGATGACGACAACTACACCGGTGAAATGCCTTGGTAGTTTTTTCGTTTGATTCTGTCTATTAAAATGCTTACGGAATAAATTATTACTGTCAGTAAAACTATAACAGTCAAAAATACCGACACTGATAAAGTTTTTCCGTCAAGTAAGCAATAAACTGAAGTCAAAATAACCAAATGTAAAACATAATGTACAAATAAATAATTAGCCGGTAATGTTATCAAGCCGGCTATTTTTTTATTTTCGAGAATCCCTTCTGACACAAGCACAAGTAAAACAACTATGGATAATACATAAAAGAAGCAAGAGATATCAAAATTCCAGATTGATACATTGTATTTGCGACCTATATCATCGCTTAACAAATTTTGCACAAGGTTAGAATACTTGAAAGTATAAGAAGTAAAGTAACAGCCGCCGCTTACAAAAAGTTTCTGTATTCCGAACAAACGAGTCACTACTCCAAAAACTCCGCCTATAAAAGAAAGGAAAAATATTTTCGTCACACTTTGATTTTTTCCCAATCCAAATGAAAAACCTATTATCCCGAATAAAAATGTAGGAAATAAAGGTTCATATCCGTATGTAAGAGGGAAAATTTTCAATTTATTAATTCTTAAAATGACAAAAACAATTGTAAAAATTACGGATAAGGTAAATGACAGAAAAAAACGTATTCTTTCCGGTAAAAGTCCCATTACAACAGTAAAAACTACCAATAATGAAATTGTACTTAAAATCCCGGTTGCAAACGGAAAATGAGGAAATTGAAAACCGTGTTCTACTATGAAGAAAATATTACTTACCGCAAAATATAATGCAGCCGAAATAAGACGTTTTTTCCGTTTCAGATACGCTTTTGAAATTGCAAGTGAATATCCAGACAAAAATAAAAATAATGCCGGACTGAGCGGCACTATTTCATAGAAAAAACGTAAAATCGACGGTGCCGGTTGTTTTAACAATAAAATATATGCATGGTCAAAAATCATTAAAAATAACGCAAGTATTTTCAGTAAGTCTACCGCCGAATTACGATTTGTATTTACAATAGAATTATTCAAGCTCTTCCTCTTCAATCTTCATAAGAACTCGCAATTCTACACGTCTATTAATATCATCAATTGCTTTTGTCTTTAAACCTGCACTTCCGCGTCCGGCAAGTGTCATTTTATCCATAGGGATTCCCTGTTCTTCCATATATTTTACTACAAACTCTGCACGTTCCTCTGAAAGAATTTTTTCCAACTCATCCTCACCGGTATCATTTGTATAACCGCAAATATTGATAAAAATATTGTCATATTGCAACAACAACTGTGCGACTTCCTGCAAAATCTTTTCCTGTTTCTTATCAACAAGTTCTGCTGTATTCGGTTTAAACAATACATTACGGAATGACAAAACTCTTGCATCGCCATAATATTCTTCAAGTTCTTCTATAATTTCGATATATCTCAATCGTGTTTTCTTATCCATTTTAGGAAGCGGCGGCAATTCTTTTATTTCCGGTAAAGCAACCATTTCCGATACAACATTTTCTTCAATCCAAGCTTCCGGTTCTTCTTTAATCCTTAAGATTTTAGGCAAATCTTTCATCCGTACAACAATTTCCTTTGCCAATTTAGCTTTAGGTCTTTTCTCTGGTTTTGCCTTAAATATTGACGGAATCGTTGCATCAAAAGAAACACCTACCGACCATGTAAACATTGCAGTATCTACCCTTACTTGTTCATCTTTATAAAACCACGGCATTACACCGACTTCCGTATATAATTTAATCCATTTTACATAAGGGAAAAAATTAATCCTTGCACCACCATAGTAATACGGATAAACATTTTGGTTTTCCGCAATCATCAAATCAAAACGATTAATAAGTTGTAATTCTGCATAATAAAATGACGGAATACGCAAAAACATATCAAAACCAAGCGACGGACCGGCGTAAAGCTGTTGAATATTGCGTTTTGTCTGATAATTAAATGCCGTCGACATAAATGCACCTCCGGCACTGACTTTTATTTCCATAAATTTAGTAAGCGGGATATAACCTACTGCAGTAAAACGAAAAATACAAAATGCTCCGTCTATCTTTTTAGAATCATCCTTTTCTAAAGACGCAAAAGAATTATAATTCATATCACCTTGCAGACCGAAAGTTTTTTCCTGCCAGACAGCCCCCAACATAAGACTGCCGTTTATTCCGAATCCCCCCAGATTTTTTGACATTTCCCAATAAAAAGGAGAAACATTAAAATCTGCAAACATTCTGAATTGTACTGCCGGATTATTTGCAATTTTCTTTTCCTCATGAGAAAGTTCATTCTGCAAAACGTTATCATTTGTAACATCCTGCGATACAACATCTAATGCAAAAATAAAATTATAAATAAAAAGAAAAGATAACAATATCGTTAATTTTCTCATAATTTCCTCGCTTTTACTTTATTCAAATATCAGTTTCTACACTTTTAAACTTTAATTTTTCGATAATTATTATTTATCTTTTCACCCCCCATCACACGGTTGTCAAAAAATACATTTTCATTAACAAATTTATTTTTAGCAATCATTATGCCTTTATTACTTTTTTCAAAAAAGTCATTAAGATTAAATTATTCTAAGCAAAATTATGTATAATAATTTGTTTTTACAGGAGATAAATATATGAAATTGTTCAAAATTATTTTTCTGTTCATCTCGACATTTGCTTTTGCCAATCCCAACGTAACGGATAATTTTTGGGGAATTACAAAGTTTTCCGAAGAAGAACTTTCCGAACTGTTCGGAACAAATAAAAAGCCGGCAAATGACAGAGAAAAATTTGTACAAGGTTTGCGTAATTACCTTGGCGTTCCTTATGTTTACGGAGGAATCAACAAAAAGGGAATCGACTGTTCGGGGTTGCTTTATACTGTTTCACTGGAAACTACCGGTAAACCTCTGCCACGTACATCTGCAGCAATGCACAGAAAGTTTGAAAGAGTGTTAAAATATCAACTCGAACCCGGGGATGCCGTTTTTTTTGCAACTGACGGAACAATCAATGTCACGCATGTAGGAGTTTATTTGGGAAATGATTACTTTATTCATGCTCAATCTTTCGGAAATGACCGACGTGTTGTTATATCCGATTTGAGTGCAAAATATTGGAAACGTGCTTTTTATTCCGGCGGAAAAATCTTTAACGACTAAATTTTAAAAGGGAATTATGAAAAACAAAACATTATTGGGAATTATATTAATGCTCACGGCTGCAATGTTTGTAGCTGTAGGTCAACTTTTTTGGAAAATATCGGAAGCTCAAATAAACTTCTGGCTGATAATTGGCTTTTTTACATACGGTATCGGAGCTTTGATTATGACGGTAGCACTGCGATTCGGTAAATTGAGTATGTTACAACCGATTTTCTCATTCAGCTATATTGCAGCCATTTTCTTCGGTAACATCTTTTTAAATGAAAAAATTACAATACAACACATCATTGCCGTCGTATTTATAATTTTAGGAATTATTTGTTTATCAAAAGGAGAAAAATCATGATTGTACTCTGTTTTATCTTACTTGTGATAGGAACTGTCTTAGGTGCATTCGGTGCATATTTTCTAAAAATCGCCGGTAATAAAATAAAAAACATCACCGGTTATATTTTTAGTCCTTTCTTTTATCTCGGTGGTTTTTTGTATTTTCTTGCGGCGTTGTTAAATGTTTTTTATCTTAAATATTTACCGTATTCCGTTGTATTACCGATGACATCAATCACGTATTTATGGACAATGATAATTTCTGCGTTTTTGCTTAAAGAAAAACTCAATAAATGGAACTTTATCGGAGTCGGTTTGATTTTTTGCGGAATATTTATTTTGGGTACGTTACCAAAAATATAATCACAAATTGAGCATTTTTCTTCATTTTTGTGGTTTTCTTTATTTTAACAATGAAAATCATTTATTTTTAAAAGAAATAAATTATAGTTTTGCTTTCTTTTCTCGATAAGATAAGAAGCTACATTTTAGTAATTAAAGGTTGGAAATATGGATCTGTGTAAGGTTGTAAAATTCAATAGCGAAAAATGTGTAAACTGCAAAGCCTGTATTCAGGCTTGTCCCGTAAAATACTGTTTATCGACGGATGGACAATCTGTATCCGTAAATGACAATCTGTGTATCGGATGTGGAAATTGTTACAAAGCATGTAAATACGAAGCTATCGATTTAGTTGATGATTTTGATGATTTTATAAACAAGATTAATAAAGGAAACAAAACATGTCTTATTGTTTCCCCTGTTGTTTTAGTTAAATATAAAAATAACTACAAAAACTTGTTTGGATATTTAAAATCTACATTAGTTCTGGACGGAATTTATAATGAAGCTCTGGGAGCTGAAATTTTAGCAAGTAAATATCTTGAACAAATTCAAGATGAAACTCGTGTTCCTTTATTAACACAAAGATGTCCGGCTGCAACTGAGTATATTAAGATTTATCAACCGGCTTTGGTTAACAATCTTGCTCATCTTCATTCTCCGGTTGTTATTCTCGCAAATTATATCAGAAGAAAATTAAAGTTTGACGGAGATATTGCATACTTAGGACCATGTATTGCAAAACGCAGAGAATTTAAAGATCCGGATACAGACAGTACAATTCAATACAATTTAACATTTAATAATTTAGATAAATACTTACAACTTCATAAAGTTGATATTAACAAATATCAAGAAGAAAATTTTGACTTAGAAAGTCCGGAACGAGGAAATACATTCTGTCAAGACGGGGGAATGAATAAACTTCTTAATCGTAAATTTCAATCTATCTATACTAACAAATATTCCGGTTATGAAATGTTCAAAGAAAATTTACCCGACTTACAAAAGAATATCGATGAAAAGTTTGAACACTTTCCTCTTCTTATCGATTGTTCCGGCTGTAAAATGGGATGTTTTTCCGGACCTGCATGTAATATAAATCTAACTCATGAAGAGTTAAAATGGAACATTTATGATATTGAAATGAATTCCATTGCTAATTATAAAAATAAATCAAAGGCTCATTCTACTTTTGAACGCCTTACTCAATATTGTGATTTACATAATGTATCAACTGAACGTATTTTCTTCTCAGAATCACCAAAACCGATATTGAAAATGCCTGTTGATAAACTTGTAAAAGCTTTTGAAAACGCATCTTTCCGTTATCCGCAAGATTTTATTTGCAGTTATACCGGTTATGATGATGTTGATGAATTTGCTACTGCAGTTGCAAATCGTCTTTGTAATTTAATGAGCAGTTCAAAAAATACAGAAAAATTATTGAAAACTGCCGTAAAAAACAACAATGAGATTTCTTCTGCATTGTCTTCAACAGCTTCGGAAATGAACTTATATACAACATCAATGAAAGCTGCAAATGAGAAAATTATTATTGCATTAAATGAAGTTCTAAAGATTATCACTGAAATTCAAAAATTAAATGTTAATTCTCAAAGAGATTCAAATGCATTTGCTCCGATTGTAAATACAATTTTTGAAATCTCCGAACAGATTAACCTGTTATCTTTGAATGCATCAATAGAAGCTTCACGTGCCGGTGATATGGGAAAAGGTTTTGCAGTAGTTGCATCTGAAATTCGTAATCTTGCGGATAAAACAAAAGGTGAAACAGAAAAATTGCTTCCTATCACCTTAACAACAAAATCAACTAATGAAAAAATGATTACTAATATAGCTTCATTAGACAAACATACTTCAAACTTTAAGGAAAACATTGAAACAATAAAGAATTCTTTAGAAAAAATAGCTAACGATATTCAAGATTTAACATCAATGTCAACACGTTTGAAGTCTCAAGATAATTTATCTTAAACTTAGTTAAAAGGAGATTGGATAATGAAAAAAGTTAAAGTCACAATAATTGCAATCTTTCTTCTTATTGTTTCGATTTCAAATATTGTCGCAAAACCTCAAAAGATGATTTATATAGAACAAGTTTATCGCCTATATGAATCTAATTTATTATCCAATCAAACTAACTATAAAAGAAATATTTTCTGGCTTGAGAATTCCCTAAAACTCGTTAATGCACATCCCAGCCAAGCTATTATAGTAACTAATACATGGGAAGAATACGTGAAATACAAGTTATTATTACGTTTTCACATTTATTATTTACTTACTAAAGAATACGTTGGCTGGGGCTGGGAATTCGATAAACGTGATATTGCTTTTTATAATGCTGAATGGGCAGAAGATATAAAAAACAGTTTTGAAATCGCAAAATCTAGATATGATATCGCTAAACATTATTGGGAAAAAACAAAATTATATGCACAAGAAGTCAATAAAATTGACGTCCACATCGGTTGGGAACAAATAGAAGACCTTGCATATGAAATTGATAATGAAGAATTCGATTACGATTACGACACTATTATTGAAATGCGATTAGACAGTATAGAAAATAAACTCGCAAAACTGGAAACTTTCCTAATTCACGACGATAAATAAGAAAAATCAAAAAGTAGAGCTGTAAGCCGGGTTCTGTTTGAAACAACCATCTGTCTGGTAATTATATTTCTATAATACTCATGCTGTTTACCCGAAAGTTAATGAACGGATAGCTCTCTTTCTACTTAACATTGCTCCTGACGGGGTTTACCATGCCACAAATGTCGCCATTTATGCGGTGAGCTCTTACCTCACCATTTCACCCTTACCGGTTTCCCGGCGGTATACTTTCTGCTGCACTTTCCATCCCTGCTAAAAAAGCAAGGTCCGGACGTTATCCGGCGTCATATCCTATGGAGCCCGGACTTTCCTCTATCTCATTAATAATATTAAGAAATAGCGGTTGTAAACTCTACTTCTCCATTTCTCTTTTTATCCATTGCCATATTTGCTAAACTATCGGCATCTCTATTAAATTCTCTACGTACATGCTCAATTTTAAAAGATTTAAAACATTGAATAGAAGCCATTGCTTCCCTGTACAAAATCAATAACTGCGGACTTTTAACTTTATAAACACCTGTTATTTGTCTGCACATTAACTCTGAATCAGAATATACAACTACATCTTCTGCCCCTATTTCTTTAGCCAAAGACAAAGCTTTCAGTAAACCTGTATATTCTGCAAAATTATTAGTCTGAATTCCTAAATAATAAAAATAACCTTTTTTTATTACTCCGTCGTCAACAACAACACCGCATCCGGCAACTCCGGGATTTCCTCTTGCTCCGCCGTCAGTATAAAAAGATAATTTTCTTTGTGTTTTTGCTGTTTTTTGTTTTAGGAACTCTTCTAATTCTAAAGAAGTACAGGAAATAGTTTTTGCAACAACCTCCTGTACTTCTTTATTTGAAAGAATAGCCTTAAAAACAGAACAATCTGTAATCACTACATCTTTCTTTTTATCTGACATAAAAATTAATCCTCAGCATTGAAGAAATCATCATCATCGTCGCCGTTACCAAATGCAGAGAAAATATTTTCTCCGTTAGCAACATCATCTTCTCTAAAGTAAAGAGTTCTTGAACAATTCGGGCAGAAATAAATTTTATCATTACTTCTTACCTTGTTAATAAACTCTTGAGGTAAAACTAAATGACAGCCGGTACAATACCCACAAGTTACTGCAACAATACCTCGACCTTCTTTATTTCTTACAATCTTTTCAAATTTAGCACGGAACTCTTCATCAATACCGTCAACAACTTCTTTTTCCTTAGCTTCAAGTTCTTCCATGCTTTTTTTAACTTTTGCTAATTCTGCATTAATACGCTCTTGCTCTCTGGCAATATCGTCTTCCTGACGTTTCATATCAATTTCGTAATCACTGATAGCACTACGTAAATCATTGATAACTTCTTTATCCTGTTCCATTTGAGCATGAAGTTCTTCTTCACGTTCTTTTCTGTCGCGAATAGTTTTATCCACAACTTCAAATTCTTTTTGAGTTTTAGTAGATTTTATTTTCTCTTCCAAATCAGCCTGTTCTAATTTTAACTCACCGACTTTTTTATCATAAGACAAAAGATTTTCTTCCAATTTCTTATACTGCTTATGTTTTGTCAAATAAGTTTTTTTCAAACGACTCAAAATCTCATTCTTAGAAGCAATTACCTTAGGTAATCCATCCATTAATTCTTCCAACTTAAACTTATCCATCAAGATATCCTGATATTCAATCAGTTTATCATATACTGACTTATCAACTTCAGTCATAACCTATACTCCTAATTATTATTAATATTATTAATGTTGTTATCAATAAAATCTTCTAACATCTTACGGTTTTTGGAATTTCTAAGCTTACTTTTTGCTTTTGATTCAATCTGACGAATTCTTTCACGTGTAACATTGAAATAATTACCGACTTGTTCCAATGTCGAAGCACATCCATCTTCAAAACCATAACGCATATGTAAAACATTTTGCTCTTTTACCGGAAGATTTTTGATTAGTTTTCTAAAAATCTCTTTGAAGTCATTATTTATAACATATTCCAATGGATTTTCAAATCCCTTATCCTCAATAAATTCTCCCAATGAGCTGTCGTCTTCCTCTCCAATCGGAGTTTCCAAACTAACCGGTTCTCTGGCTACATTACGAACACTTTTTACTTTTCCTACAGACCATCCTAATGCTTCTGCGATTTCATCCGTAGTCGGTTCACGTCCATGAACCTGCATAAGTCTTCTAGTTTCTCGATGAACTTTATTTATTTGTTCTATCATATGAACTGGAACACGAATTGTTCTCGCCTGATCGCTTATTGAACGAGTTATAGCCTGACGAATCCACCAAGTTGCATAAGTAGAAAATTTATAACCTTTTTTATACTCAAATTTATCTACAGCTTTAATTAAACCTATATTACCTTCCTGAATTAAATCAAAAAATTGCAAACCGCGATTTGTATATTTTTTCGCAATAGAAACTACAAGACGCAAATTAGCATTTACTAATTTTGATTTAGCATGATTAACTTTTTGAACACCGCAATAAATGTTATTTCCAAACTTTTTAATCTCTTCAATTGAGTTAAAATATTTTTGTTCATATGCCTTTAACTGTGCATCATTTCTAGTTTTCTTTTTATACAAATCATGAATCTTTTCTGCACTGTAACCATATTCTTCTTCTATTTCTCTTCGCTGTTCATGATCTTCAAGTTCTTTTATTAATTCTTTAAAATCTTTTGTATTCTTGATTCTAAATTTACTCAATATTTTTTTATTTTGGTTTTCAATTTCAACAATTTTATTCATTACATCAACAACGCTGTCCGCCAAATATAAAATATCTTGATTATCAATCTCGTGAGAAAACATAATATCAAATGCTTCTTCCTGAACTTTTGCAATTTCAACAGCAAGCTTCTCTTTTTCTTCTGGATTTTTAAGAGTTCTATTCTTCTCTAATAAAGATTTAAAATAGAAAACCTTTTTCATAAAAGAATCTAAAATATCTTTATATTTACTTTTTAAACGCTTCTTTTCTGCTGAATAATCTTTGGAGTCAGAACGAATTGTAACAATAGGTCGATTAGGATCTATAGGGTCTGCACTGATTTTCTCCAAAAGGTTTGAAAATTCAATTAAAGTAATACCGACTTTTCTGATAGAAGAATTAATAAGCTCTTCACCGTCTTCTATCTTTTTAGCAAGCTCAACTTCATCTTCTGCACTAAGTAAATCCACTTTACCGATTTCTTTTAAATAAATACGGATAGGATCGTCGGAAAGAGATGCCGTACCGCCGCTAATAACTTTCTTTTTAGCATCTTTTTTACTTTCACTAGCAATAATTTTATTCAATTCTTCTTGAGATAAAGTCTCGTCCTGAATCGCTATATTTGCATCTTTCAATAAAATTAAAACATCATCAATTCTATCATCCTCAATAATTTCTTGAGGTAAATTTTTATTTAATTCATCATAAGTAATGACTTGTTTTGTTTTACCGATTTCCAAAAGCTTTTGTATTTCTACATACTCAAGTAGATCCTTCATTCTTTCTTTAACTCCTGCAATCTTGATAATTTTAAAATCTCATTGGTAACTTTCATTTTTTCATTCTGAAGTTCACTGATTAAGTCTAAATCCTTATACATTTCAGATAATTTAATTTGCTCATTAATTTCATTTCCTTTTTTTTGCCAAAATCTCTTAAACAGAGCATATATCAAATCAATAACGCAACATTTTAAAGTTATCATCGTTGTATCAAAATCTGTAGATAATAATCTTTCCGTTACATAATTCAATAATTTCACATCTGTTAAATTTTCCAAAAATATCTCTTTAGAAAAATGATTTTTTTCAGAAAACTCATATAAATCTGCAATCAACTGATTAGAAAAAAAATCTCTCTTCAGACCACACTGTTCTACCAAAACCTCACTTTTGTCATAAAAAAGCAAATAAAGAATCAGATCAACTTCTTTTTTTGAATTATTATCAAATAAAAGAACTTCTTCCTCTTTTGAATTATTCAAAACCTCAGATTCTTCAACTGCCTTATCACTCTCTTTTTCTATAAAATTACTTTTCTTTGAACCGAGAAAACGACTAAATTCTTGTTCTACGGTTCCCAAATTAAGAGATAATTTTTCAGAAAGACGTTGCAATAAAAGATTCTGCGTAATTCCGCTTTCCCATGCCGATATATATTCAAATAAAAATCTCAAAACTCCAGATAAAACCTGATAATCTTTTAAATCTACACCTTTACATTTGTACTCAATACAAAAATCAAAAGCCTCTATTCGGTTCTCTAAAAGTTTCTCAAAATCCTCCATCAAATTTTCTTTAAAATACTCATCCGGATCCATTCCGTTCGGTAATAAAATTACGGAAAACTTTATTTCTTCCAGATTTATACCTTCTTTTAATGCTCTGACTGCACCTTTTATTCCGGCCGCATCCCCATCAAGCAATAAAATTATTTCACCGCAATATCTAGAAACCAATTTCAATTGTTCTCTGGTTACTGCAGTTCCACACGGAGCCACTGCATTCATCAATCCATTTTTATGACATGCAATAACATCCATATAACCTTCAACTAAAAAAGCATATCCTCGCTTTTTCATTTCATCTTTTGCAAATTGAATCCCATACAATACAGTACTTTTTCTGTACACTATCGTTTCCGGAGAGTTTAAATATTTAGGTTTCATTTCATCATTTAAAACTCTACCGCCGAATCCTATACATTCGTTACGATAATTAAATATAGGAAACATCAAACGGTCAAAAAACATAGCTCGTAATTTGCCGTTTTTTAAAGAAAAAACTCCGGTTTCCTTAAGAAAACTTTCCTGAAACCCTTTTACCTTCAAAAACTTTTCTAACCAAAAACCTCCGGGAACATATCCGAGATTAAAACGCTTGATTGTATCAATATCAATTTCTCTTTTCTCAAGATACTCTCTGGCTTTTTTTCCTTCTTCTCTATTTAATAAAAAAAAATGAAACAACTTATGTATTCGAGAATTAAATTGTATCAATTCATCTTTTTTATAACTAACCGAAGACTCTTCTGCCGACATTTCCAATGAAACTCCGGCACGTTTAGCCAAAATCACCAAAGCCTCTACAAAAGAAATATTTTCAATCTTCATCAAAAATCGGACAACATCTCCCGATTCCCCGCAAGAAAAACATTTATAAAAACCTATTTCATTTGAAACGGTAAAAGACGGATGTTTCTCATTATGAAAAGGACATAATCCCAACCAATTTTTCCCGGATTTTTTGAGAGTCCTTACATAATCTGAAACAACATCAACAATATCGACATTTTCTTTTATAAGAGTGATTGTCTCTTTTGAGATATTCAAGAAAAAAACCTCTTTTTTCGAATAGTGCGGAATATATCACGTTATTACAATAAAAACAAGTATTAGAATTTTACATTCTAAAATTACCCTTTATAAACAACCTCCATACCTTCATAATTAGAAAACAAAATACCATTTTCATCTTTTTTCAATACATATTCAGGCAATAAAGGAACTTTTCCCCCTTCCGGTAAATCCACAACATAATACGGCACGCATATTCCGCCGGTATATCCGCGTAACTTCTTCATTATCTGAATTCCATCTTCGATATCGCCTCTAAAATGCGATGTTCCCTCTATTAAATCCGGATGAAAAATATAATAAGGTTTAATCAATATATTTTGTAATGCATGAACCAAATTTTTCATAACATCCACAGAATCGTTAATTCCTTTCAACAAAACACTTTGATTACACAACGCACATCCGGCCCTTAAAAGTTTCTTTACTGCTTTTTCCGTATCCGAAGTAAATTCATTAGGATGATTAAAATGAGTCACAATCCAAATCGGAGAGTACTTAGATAAAATTGAAACAACATTATCCGTAATTCGCTGCGGTAAAAATGATAAAATTCTACTTCCGATACGAATAACTTCTATACTATCAACTGACGATATCGCAGAAAGTATAGAATCTAAAAATTCTAAATTCAATAAAAAAGGTTCCCCGCCTGTTATTATTACCTCACGGATTTCAGGATGTATCTTCAAATAAGCCACTACATCTTTTAGCATTTCCGATGTTAAAAATTGGCATTTATCCCAATTCCATTTTCTGGTACAATAACGACATTTTGCCGGACAAAAATTTGTCGTAACCAAAATAATTCTATCAGGGTAGCGTTGTACCACACCGGGAATCGGAGAACGCTCTTTTTCTTCCTTAAACGGATCTAAAATCAAACGAGAATCTTTTTGAAATTCTCGAATATCAGGAATTACTTGTTTTCCAACCGGATCATTTAACGGAATGTCATCATTAATCAATGATAAAAAATAAGGTGTTACAGAAAAAGAAAAACGCTTTGCTACACTTTCAATTGCTTCTGTATCTATATTCGAAAAATAAGTCTTTAATTTAGTTGAGTCTGTTATTCTGTTATCAATTTGCCACTGCCAATTGTTCCATTTCTCATCAGGAATATCCGGAAATCTTTTTTGGCGATTATATCTATATTCCGGATTAAATATCTTCTTCAAAACGCTACCCTATAGCTTAATTTAATTACCGCATTAAATTATAAAAGTAACCAAATGTCAAAAAAAATTGCAGGGTATTGAAAATATAAGTACTTCAAATTCCCTGCAATCTTATAAATATTTTTTATCTTTTCGGTTTAAAGATAACAGCACCCAAAGGCGGCAATTTTATATCAATAGAAAAAGGTTTTCCGTGAGACGGTTCATTGAAAGACCACACGCCGCCGGCATTACCAAAATTGCTTCCGCCGTACATTTGAGAATCACTGTTAAAAATCTCTTCATAATAACAATTCTCATCTACACCCAAACGATAAGTTTCTTTTTCTACCGGAGTAAAATTCACTGCAACTATCACAAAATCGCCCCATTCTTCACCATATCTGATAAATGAAATAACGCTATTGTCACTGTCTCCGCAATTAATTCCGTAGAAACCTTCGGTAGAACAATCTTTTTGCCACAACGCCGGATTTTCACGATAAACTTTATTCAAATCCGCAATACACTTTTGAATTCCTTTGTGAGAATCATATCCTAATAAATCCCATTCCAAAGCTTTTTCTGCATTCCATTCATTGAACTGACCAAATTCCTGTCCCATAAATAATAATTGCTTACCCGGATGAGTCCACATATAAGTATAATACGCTCTTAGGTTTGCAAATTTCTGCCAATAATCTCCCGGCATTTTATTAATCATAGAACCTTTTCCGTGAACAACTTCATCATGAGAAATCGGCAAAATAAAATTTTCACTCCAAGCATAAACAAAGCTAAATGTTAATTCACCGTGATGGTATTTTCTGTAAACCGGATCTTTTTGAATATATGAAAGAGTATCATGCATCCAGCCCATATTCCATTTAAAACTAAATCCCAAACCTCCGAGATAAGCCGGTTTTGACACACTTGGGAATGAAGTTGATTCTTCAGCAATCATATAAACACCGGGATAATATTGTTCCATAATAGAATTTAAATGTTTCATAAACTCTATTGCTTCCAAGTTTTCTCTTCCTCCGAATTGATTAGGAATCCACTCTCCTTCTCGTCTGGAATAATCAAGATAAAGCATTGAAGCTACGGCATCTACACGTAAACCGTCAAAGTGAAATTTATCAATCCAATACATCGCATTTGAAATCAAGAAATTCTTAACTTCCAAACGTCCGTAATTGAAAATCTTCGTTCCCCAATCCATGTGTTCCCCTTTGCGAGGGTCTTCATGTTCATACAAAGCTGTTCCGTCAAAATTTATCAATCCGTGAGCATCTTTCGGATAATGTCCCGGAACCCAATCCAGAATAACTCCGATATTATTTTCATGACACTTATCTATAAAATATTGCAAATCTTTAGGCTCACCAAAACGACTCGTCGGAGCAAAGTATCCTGTCACCTGATATCCCCACGAACCATCAAAAGGATGTTCTTCAATAGGAAGCAATTCTATATGAGTAAAACCAAGTTCTCTTACATAAGGAATCAAATCATCTGCCAGCTCTCTGTAACTCATAAAAGAACCGTCTTCACGTTTTTTCCAAGAGCCTAAATGCACTTCATAAATACTTGCCGGCATTTTCTTATTATCTCGTTCTGCTCTTTTTTTAATCCATTCAGCATCGTTCCAATTATAACCGTCAAGCGAATAAATAACAGATGCTGTTTTAGGACGCATTTCTGAACAAATCGCATAAGGGTCTGATTTTTCAAGCAATGCACCATTTTTAGTTTTTATTTCATATTTATAAATATCTCCGATTTTTAAACCTTCGATAAATAAAACCCAAATCCCGGAATCACTAAGTAAATCCATAGGATCTTTACGTCCGTCCCAATTATTAAAATCACCGACAACACTTACACGTTGTGCATTAGGAGCCCAAACAGAAAAATACACGCCGTCTTTTCCGTCAACAGTCATCAAATGAGCACCCATTTTTTCATAAATCTTATAATGTTGAGAACGATTAAACAAATAACGGTCAAACGCAGTAAGCCCTTCTACAAAAGTCCCGTAAGGATCATCGAAACTCCACTCTTTCCCGTTTATACCGACAGCTTTAAAACAATATTCAAAACCATCACTTTTATTCCAAATAAATGCTTCAAAAAGACCGTCATTGTGAACTTTAAACATAGGATATTCCTCTCCGGTCTTTTTATCTACAACAAAAACTTTATTGGCATCCGGTAAAAATGTACGAATTGAAGGGATTTTCTTTACCTCCGCCTCCAATGGAACATCTACCACATGACATCCTAATACTAAATGCGGATTTTGGTGATTAGAATTTACAATACCCAAAATCTCTTCAGCTTGCATTGATGTAATCATCTTAATAATCTCCTGTCACAAATCTCTATACCACATGGTATAGATTAATTTAAAAAAATCAAGTGAAAAATAAAAAATACATATTTTTCAAATTTACTTTTTTTAAAAGCTGCATTTTTTTATTCAATGCTCTTTTAAAGAGCACGGCTTCATTATAGACAATTATGGCAAATAACAAGCAGGAAATAATAAAAAGATTATTTTTCACTTTATTAATTCAGAAATCTCTAAATTTTCTATTCTTGTTGTAGTGACAGTGACATCATGTTCCGATAAAAAGTCTTTATTACAATATTTTCCGATTGAATAACTTAAATTAATAATCAATTTATTATCATTCAAATTAACATCTTCAAAATAAAAGTTTTCATCATCGCTGTAATCATAACTTTTAACTTTCTTGTTAACATTCATCGAAAGGGCTGAAATTTTATAAATTTGAAATAAATCATAAGACAAATCTTTCGTTATAATAACCTTATCTTCATCACAACGAACTGCTCGAAACGGATTTTTGATTGTTGCCGGTACAATGTTTTTTTGATTCTTATTGTTTTCTGACAACAAAAACGTATCTACAAAATAAGCTTGCGTATAAAACTTTTTCTTTCCGCTTACCGTTTTTGAAACTAAAAAATAGTATACCGCTATATATCTTCCGCTGACAACTTCACCGGAAAATACTTTTTCTGACTGTTCTAAAATAAAATTATAGGTTTTTGCCGAATTATCGAGATTTTTCAAAAATAAATATTGTTTCACCATTTCATCTGACGAAACAAAAAAATCCTTATCTTCAACAAGAAACTCAAACGAACACTCATTTAATTCCACATCCCAATTAATAGTTTCAGAACATGAAATAATTAATAAAACAAAAAATAAAATATAAAATCGCATAAAAAAACCACCTTGCTTTATATAATGCAAAGTGGTTGTATTTTTATTGCACCGATCAGAGCTATTTTACATTTTCTTGAAACAAAGCATTCTTCAAAGTTTCAAAATAAATTTTCATATTATTTTTTTGAATATCAGCTTCTTGAAGTTTCTTTTCCAACATTACAGCCTCATCTTTTAAAGAATCAATTAATGCAAAAATATTTTGAGATGATGCATGGTAAAGATCTAAACATTTTTTCAAATCCGTACCAAATAATTCTTTCATATTATAAAAAGCAATCATTGTTTCATCTTCATCTGCCACCAAATCACCGTTACGAGCCTGATTTACACACAATTCAGACATTCCGAATATTTCCCCAGCTTTAAAAGTTACAACTTTCGCTCGAATAATACTGGCATATCCATTTACAACTTCACAAATTCCATAAAAGTTTTCATCCGCCGAAAGAATTACGTCACCTTTTTTATACGTCTTATATTTTACGCCTTCGTTCTGTTCTGAATGAATTAATTTTTGAAAAGATACAAATTCATAAATTCCATTACTTTTTTCCACAGACATATCTTCAAGAACGTGCTCCGGAGAAGTTTTCTGATGTTCTGCCAAAGCCAACATTTTTGCTAATTCTCCGGCTTCTTGTAAAACTTTCTCTTCTGTTTCACCGCAGAATCCTTCCGTAATTTCAAATTTATTACTATACGAACATTCCGCACAATTACATTTTACCAGAAATTCCCCTTTTACCAGCTTATAAGCCATGGTTCTCTCCTCCAATAATAAAGCGTTCTCTTTACTAAAAGTTTAAAATATTTGCAAGTCAAAACATTTCTAATTTTGCAAAACTTAGGCAAAGTTATTTAATTTCGTTAGGGATTCTAAAATTTTTGAAAAAATAAACTACTTTTCCGTCCGGTTCGGCATTCACTCGAAAAGACAATAAAGTATTCGCTTCCAATCCTTTTTCCGATAAAATTATCCGTTCATTTGCCTCAAATTTCTTTCTGGAATTTTTAAAAAGACCGGGATTTCTCGGAAACTTAACTTCACAAGAAAGATATTTCATTTTTTTTATTTCAACTTCCTTTCTGTTATCTTTTACGGATATTTCATATTCCGGAAATGTCGGTTTATAAATACTTTCCGAAAAATCCTCCAGCTCTACCAATATTCCGCTGTCAGCTACATTACCGACCTTATCATAAACACGAATTATATAATTACCCAAAAGCACTGATTCCGCATTATCATATTCAAAAAAAGAATAACCATAATAAACCTCATCCCCCCATTTAGTAACTTCAAGGTCTTCATTTTTTAAATTCCAACAATATCCGTAATCTGTATTAATAAGGCAAATATCAGCAATATCTTCAAGGCCGCTTTCATCATATAAAATAAAATGAACTGATAAAAAAACTCCGCCTTTATTCCCTAAGTAACTTCCGTCTTCATAAACAACAATATTATAAATAGGATTTCTGATACTAGGCGGTTCATTTTCACAAGCTATCAGACAGAAAATAAAAACATAAACAACAAACAAAATTAGTTTTTTCATAGATTTTTGTCTCCTAATTTTTGAGAATTTTATATCAAAACAGCTAAAGGAACAATATTTTTTACCCAATTTCTCAACCGTGAAAACCGCTTTTTTCGGCATTTCACAACTTTTTTCAAAAAAAATTAATTTTTTTCTCTTTTTTTGTAAGCATTTTTAGCACAACTTTGCATTATATAGGAGTGAAAGCTTTCAAAAAAATAATTAAAACAAAGGATTCACAAATGACAAAAAAATTTCTTTTAAACAAATTCATGAAAAAAACAATTCACACTTTTACTTTAACATTGGCAATATCTGCATTTTCATGTGACACTCCGGAAAACAATACCGTAAATCAAGAAAATAAAGAACTTCCGGTTATTACACAAAACTCCGAAAATTCAGATGACAACACTCAAAATATCACACCAAATAATCAAGAAATAAATAACAATCAGGAAAAACATATTGTAATTTACGGGATAGGTATATGCGGAAAAAAAATCAATGAAGACAAAAGTATATCTGCAAATGCTGCCAACAAATTTGCCATTATCTATAATCAAACCGAAAATGAGGTTGACATAAGTGAATGGAAAATTAAAAAAGCAAAATTTGATACTCAAAACGATTCCGACTATTACAGAACTTATTTTAACATTCCGAAAGATACCGTAATTAAAAGTAAGCAATATTTACTATTAACACGAAGTGATTACGATGAAACTTCATGGAACGGTAACGCAAGTTCTGACATTTATATCAAAGGTAAATTAGATTTTGCAAAAACCGGTAATCATATTGTTCTCATGGATACAAACGACAACATCATCGACAATCTGGATTATATTGAATTAAGTGAATCTGAACAGAAAACATGGGAAAGAAAATACACTGAACTATATATTACAGAAAAATCTGACACTGCATATATTTTCAGAACAAATCCTGATATTGACACCGATAAAAGTAACGAAGACTTTACGTCACTTACAATCAATGATGAATGTATTCTTAGAAATTCACAAACAATTATCGAATAATCAAAAAAAATTGCAGTCTTATATACACTGAGACTGCAATTTGCTTCTATCAAAATAGTTTTAATAGAAAAAAATAAAAAAACATTTGACAGTTATTTATTTTTGTATTAGATTCTTTTTTGTAATCATTACAAATTTAAAAGGAGTTAATTATGTCAAAAAAATGGGTTTGTACAGTATGCGGTTATGTTCACACTGGAGATGAAGCTCCGGATATGTGTCCTCAATGTAAAGCTGCAAAAGACAAATTTAAATTAAAAGAAGAAGGTAAAGGTTATGCCGATGAACATAAAATTGGAATTGCTCAAGGTGTTGACCCAGAAGTACTTCAAGGTCTAAGAGATAATTTTAACGGAGAATGTTGCGAAGTCGGAATGTACTTAGCTATGAGTCGTCAAGCAGACCGCGAAGGTTATCCTGAAATCGCAGAAGCATTCAAAAGATATGCATTTGAAGAAGCTGATCATGCAGCTCGTTTTGCAGAATTATTAGGTGAAGTAGTAACAAACAGTACTAAGAAAAACCTTGAATTGCGTGCTGCTGCAGAAGCCGGAGCTTGTGACGGAAAAATGATGCTTGCTAAACGTGCAAAAGAACTTAACTACGATGCTATTCATGACACTGTACATGAAATGGCAAAAGACGAAGCTCGTCACGGCTGTGGATTTGAAGGTCTTCTTAACAGATATTTCAAATAATATTTCAAGTTCAAATTAAATTATATCAATTTTACTTGAGTTATATTTTCCAAAAGTTTCCACCCTTCCGGAAACTTTTGGTTTTATAAAATTCGTCTGTACGATAAATAAAGGAACAAGAATGCATACTTCAGATATTTTATTAACACACAACATCAGACCTTCAATACACAGAATCCTTATTTATCAATATCTAATCGATAATAAAAATCATCCGACCGCAGATACGGTTTATACCAATTTACATCCTCAATTACCTACGCTTTCAAAAACGACTGTTTATAATGTTTTGTCATTGTTCGTTGATAAAAAATTGATACAAGAACTTCCGTTAGAAAACGGAGAATTGAGATATGATGCTGATACTTCAGAACATGCACATTTCAAATGTGAAAAATGCGGTAAAGTACACGACATTTTTGTAAAAATCGGACTTCCGCAAATACCGAACGATTTCACAATTTCTCGCTCTCAATTATTTTTATGGGGAAAATGTCCGGACTGCGATTAATTATCACAATCCGATATCTGCAAGCCAATCACTTTGACATTTATCAAATGATACACCGATACTTTTAAAAAATTGATTTTTAAAATTAGAAATCGTGGTTTCATCCTGCCATTGTGCAACTGAATTTATTCCGTAGTTTTTCACAAGATAAGCAATAAATGATTCCATTATTTCATAACGAGCCCCGACATTTCTATTACTGTTTAAAACATCGGTTCTGTTAAAATCCGGTAATGAAAGTTTTAATAAATCTTCCGGCAGTCCGTCTCCGGCCATAATTCCTTGCAAAACAACGGTATTTAACAAGTTAAGTATCTCAGAATCCAAATAACTCGTCCCTATATAATAATTATAAAATTTCAAGCTTAAAAAAGATGCAATTCCTTCTGCCAATGCGGTATTATCAAGACTGTAATAAAAATCTTGAATTACATGTACGGCTTCATGCAATATCACGGAAGCTGCAGCTAAATAATTCTGTTCAACATAATAGTAGACTATTGTTCCGTTTATAGAATGAGAAACTAAATCTATATTTGAAAAAGGTTCCTTAAAAGAACTTGAAACTTCATCAAAAAGATAAATATCCGGTTTTAATTCAATTTCAAAACCTAAATAAGCTGAAAGCCAAACAATCCCGCTTTCACAATATTTTGCTATTTGTTTTAAATCTTTTACGACAACTTCATCACTTTTTCGATAGAAAAAAGTAAAATGCGAAGTTTCCAAAACATCAAAAGGTTCTGTATTCAACACCAAAGAAGCACAAGACGAACTTACAATTACAATTAATAAAAAACAGATTATGCAGTAAATATTTTTTTTAAAAAAGCTCAACATTCACTCCCACAAATCCCATATTTGACCAAAATATGCGTCCCGTCAAATCCTGACACGACAATCCTGCTATAATTTTATTTCGATAACCGACAATCAACCAGACACGCCGATACAATCTCACCTCAGCATTAATCCCAAACATATTATAAAAATAATATGTCGCAACATTATCGATATCAAACATTTCTTCTTCTCTGAAATAAAACATCATTCCCACCATAGCTCCCAGCTCATGGTGAACTCTCAGTCGCAGAAGATTTTTATACCACAACTTTATTCCGGAATCGATTGTTGGTAAAAACGGCGTTACTCGCAGATTTGAATACTCAAAAACCTTTCCTATGGAATAACAATCATTACGCAAAATAAAATGAGCCCCCATTCCGAAATAAAATGCAAAAGGAGAAATATATCTGAAATTCACAAGAAAACGATAGTCTGCCTGAATATCCAACGAATTCGTTTTATCGGTATAATAAACAAGTCCGTTTTTCCAATATCTATTCCCGCCCTTAATATTAAACTCTACCTCTTGGGTAAATGAATATTTCCCGTCAGTATTTCCTATAGCGGCTGTCATTTCTAAACCAGTAAGAAAATCAGGAGATAATTGAGAATTATACAAAAATGAAAAAAAGTTCTCTGTGTAATCTGCACCGCCGCAAAAGAACCCCCTTCCATTCCATTTCATTGCAAAAGATGTAGTTATGCAACAAAACAATATTATTGCTGCCGTAATTATTTTTTTCATTCAGAATCATCCTCTTTCACAATTATCGAAAACATTCCCAATGTATTATTTCCATCAATACGCAACCAATAATCACCGCCGGAATCAGCCGGAACCGAATATGAAAAATTACCGTAAGTCGTAGAAACTTCTTCCGGGGAAATATGAATTAATCTATTTTTATTACCGCTTTCGTCTGAACCAAAAAAATCAACACTGAATAAAACTTTTCCGGCAGACGAATACGGAAATACCGAAAAATAATACGTTTTTCCGGCTTCTAACGTCACTTTATAATAACGACATTCTGGCGTATCTATCGCCCCGTTTAATTGGTCATCAAACTTTATTTCTAAAGCATTATCAAAATCAATATTATCAGGAGTATTTTCCGGCAGTGCATTTGGACGATTTTCAAAAACTTCAACATTTTCCACAATAGAAGAATAAAAATCAATTTCGTTCTTTTGGATTTCATCATCTATTTTATGACTTACTTCTATATGTGCAACAACTCTGTATTCGTAAATCTTTCCTACCTCAGCACTTCTGTCATACATTTGCATTACCGTAGGCTCAAACTCACTTTGAACATCCATTCTGTAAGGTGTCAATGAACCTTGAACGTCTTTCCATTCTTCGCTGTCGCTCTCTCGCCGTTGCACGATATATTTTGTCGCCATTTGAGAAAAATAAGAAGACCAATAAATTTTCACATAAGATATACTGCTTGTAGAATAAGCCTTAAAAAGTTCTGCCGAATCTTCTTTAGATACAACAATATCATAATCACCGGTTTTATAAGAAGACGCAGACACACTGTCCGTTGAAACTGCAATATAAATAGGCGTATCTCTTGAAAAGAAAATTAAATAAGAATTACCGGAAGACTGTAAAGTCTCTCCTTGAAGCGAGTTTATTTCCTTATACTCATCATTCAATTTACTGAAAATTTTTATATCATAAGAAGATAAAGCTGATGAAATATCATCTTCCGGCATTTTCACCGTAATTCTTAAAATATCACCTTTTTTGGCATCCAGCGTATAATAATCACAATCCGCAATCGCAGTATCATGATTTACGTACAAAGAGGCATTATAAGTTACATCAAATTCTATTTTCATACTTTTATCAATAACATTATTAGCAAACTCTTTATTATAAATATCTACACCGCGACCGAGTCTCACGCCGCTCTTTATTTCCGAAAATTCACTCTTCCCGTACAAAATAGAATCAGCACAAACTTTATAATAATAAGTTTTTCCCGGCTCAACCGCTGTATCGTAATAATACGGAGCATTTGCCGGAATATTATCTGTCAATAAAACAAAATTATCAGCATTTTCTTCACTGCGATATAAAGAAAAAGTTACAGAAATTGTTTGATTTAACGGATAATTCCACCATACCATAATATAATTTTTCGAACCTTGAACCGTAAAATACAAAGGTGCTTCCAATACAACATCTGCGTTTGTTGCAGAATAAAAATCTAAAGTATCATATTTTGAAGCTTCACATCCACACAGCAACAAAGACAAAATTAACCCAATAATATAACAACTCAATCAATCTTCCTTTTTATTTAAAATTTCTTTCATTTCCTGCCAAACTTTATTATTTCCCACAGTAGCCATAACTTTATAACGACCGTTTTCCATATATGAATCTTCCCAAAATCCGCCGGCTTCCTGCAAAATCAAACGTGACGCAGCAAAATCCCACAAATGCGGGCCTTCTTGAAAAAATACTCCGGCTCCGCCTCGTGCCACATTTACAATATCAAGTCCTGTCGCACCAAACATCCTCACTTTCAAAGATTTTTTCGAAATCTCCGGCAACAAATGAGCAATATGCCATGTAGAAACTACAAGACTTCCGCATGTTACAAGCACAAGACATTCCGATAAGCTTTTAAAATTTCCACATTTTATAGGTAAATCATTACAAAATGCCCCATTCCCCGCTATGGCATAATACATTTCGTTTTGCATAGGAACATAAACTACACTGACTAGCGGTTTCCCCCAATCTTTTAACGATTCATTTCTTTGTAATATTTCAAATTGATTTTTTGTCATTTTGTAACAAGCAATACACACACAGAAATAAGGAATTCCGGCGTAATAATTAACACTTCCGTCCAGCGGGTCTACAATCCAAACATAAAGCTCTTCGTTTTCATCGCAAGGTGCAGTATCTTCATGTAACATTCCCGATTCTTCCGTTATAAGCGAAAAGTTCGGAAAATCTTTTTGCAATATATCAAGTATTATTTGTTCCGATTCTTTATCCGTCTCAAGTTTTAAATCGTGCTCAAAAACTTTTTGTACTTTTATATAATTATGAAAATTATGACGTTGTAATTCTCCGGCAGCTAATGCGGCTTTTTTTGCCGTATCACAAATTTTTCTTAGATAATCTATGGAATCTTTCATTTTTTCTCCTAATAATTATCTTGATTATAACTGATTAATAAGATTTTTATACATTACTTATAAAAGGTTTTTAAAACGGGGCGATATTTTCCCTTGCGATACAATTTATTTTTTATAGATATCCAATTTCCGTAAGGAATCGAAAATGAACTATCCGTGACGCCGTTCCATTCCTGCCAACACGACGGAATCAATTCTACGCTGCCGGAAGAACAAATCATATTTCCTGCTCCGGACGTTATATAATCACTGTTACCTATAGATGCAAAAAAAATTGCAATTCCGTGCCAATTTTTCATTTCATTCTTTAACGGAGTCAAATCACATTGTAAAATCTGAGGTTTTGTTTCAAAAGGTAAAGCTTTTATTTTTTCCGGCAATCGCACTTTTTCCAAAGAAAAATAATAACGTAAAAATAAATCGTCTTTTATGTACTTTCCGGAACTAAATTCCGAATAAGTAATTTTTTCCGAATCCCATAACTTCAAGATTGGATATAAACGAATTTCAAGATTATTTAAACGACGTTGAACATAGTTTATCGGTAATTCTAAAATATATTCAGTATTTTGATTATCTGACGTTACTTCCGGAAAATCCATCAAAACAAAAGATTCTCCGGTAATTTCATCATCATTTGAAAGGTATAATGCCGGATAAGAAACAAAACCATTTTCCTGACAAAAAACAGCTCCGTATCCTAATCCCGGCGACATTTCATGAATTGTATCTGCACGATTGAGAGGCAATCCCGTAAACAAAGAAACTTCTTGTTCCGGATAAATTTCTACTGCATTCTGGCAACTTATAACTTGAAATAAGACAATTATAAATATTACAAAATACATCTTTATTCAGAATATCGATTTCTGATTGCTTTAATAATATCATATACAGAAATAAAGACTTCAATCAATTCGGGATCAAACTGAGTTCCCGCTTGTTCTCTTAAATATTTTAAGACATCATCTTCACTCCAAGCACTTTTATAAACACGTTTAGACATCAGAGCATCGTAAACATCCGCAATAGCCACAATACGTCCTGCCAACGGAATATCTTCACCGGCCAATCCTTTTGGATAACCTTTACCGTCCCATCTTTCATGATGACAAACAGCAACATCACGTGACATTTCATCAACTTCATTAAAAAGATTAATAAATAAATCGCCGCCTAAATTTGTATGAGTTTTCATAATCTCATATTCGTCTTCATCTAAACGAGCCGGTTTCTTCAAAATCACATCCGGAATACCGATTTTGCCTACATCATGAAGCATCGCCGCAATTCGTAAAACATCACTCTTTTTACGAATCTCATTATCTGAAATTTCATGATTTTTAGCCCATCTTTGATAAACTTCCACAGAATAAGAACTTACACGTTGAACATGACTTCCGGTTTCTTTCGGGTCACGCAATTCTGCCATTTTTATCATACGCAAAATCATTTCACGAGTCATTTTTGCTTTTTCGATAGCTGCAGAAGCTATATTTGCAAAAAATGAAACGAACATTTCAGTTTCCGCCGTAAAAGGTACTACTTCGCCGGAATTCGGGTCAATAGCATTTATAATCTGAATTACGCCTATTACCTTTTCTTCACTTACAATCAAAGGAATAGTCAGCATAGACATTGTTCGGTAATTCGAATTTTCATCAAATTGGCGATTAAAAGAAAACGGAAAGTGATTTTCCAACTCGTACACATCATCAATTTTAAGACTTTTGCGACATTTAGCTACGTAACCGGCAATAGAATTTGCATTAATGGGAATCTTTATATCCGCATAAATTTGTTTTTTATTTAATTGAGTTCTTCTTATAAAAGTATCATTTTGAGTATAAGCAAAACGTAAACAGTCCCCTTCTACTAAATAAATTGTTCCGGCATCTGCATTAGTAAACATTCGTGCATAAAAAAGGACTTGGTCTAACAGTGCGTTTAAGTCATTAATACGATTTAATTTTTCTGTAATCTTAAATATCTTTTGTATTTCATCAATATTAAATAACTGTATATTCATCTATTTTCTCCACTTATCAAAACTAATTACAAATTGCCTTTAAAAAAAATCGACATTTTTCAAAAAAGATTAATATCATTTTCCGGATAAACATTTACTCACTTTTCTTTCTTCTTCTGCTTCTTTTTCAAAACCTAACAATTTCAAACTCTGTGAAAGAAAATCATGAGCTTTCACATTAGCAGGAAAACATTTTACAAACGATTGTGCAACTTCTCTTGCAAAAATATATTTTCCGCTCTGTAATAAATATGCACAAGCATTTAAATAAAAATCTTCCTGCTTACAATCACGGATAATACGATAAAGCCCGGAATCAGAAGTGACAATATTTTCATTTCCTATAGGAAATTCCGGATAATACGGAATCAACATTGAGACAAAAGGCTCATTTTCTACTAATGACAAAACTGAACGTGCCACTCGATAACGGTCAAATTCAGAAAGCGGAAATTGTTTATAAAAATCGTCGTTATCCATAACGAAAATATCAAATATTTTATCTCTTTCTAAACTGAAAATATTTTGCAAAACTCCTGCAGCTTGCCGTGCAATCCAACGATTTCCTGCAACACTGAAATGCAAATGGTCTGCAAAGAAATTATTATCCGGTAGAATCCCTTCATTTCTCATAAGCATAGAAGTCGGAATATAAAATAAATTTCGGTAATTCGACGTCGTACATTTTTTTTCTAATTCCAACGTAAGCAAGCTGCGAGCTCTGAACGGTATACAGTCGCGGTCTTTTGCTTTTATCAATTGCAAATATGAATCTTCGTCACCTCTTGTTTGATAAACAGCTTCCAAATATGCAAGATTCGCATTATCTTGATATTTTTTTCCCTGTTCTCTGCAAGCCTTTATCTCATTTTCATCGCCGTTTTCTAATGCAACAAGACTTCTTTTGACTAAAGATTTATATTTATCATCATCTTTACCGGCAAACGGCGGCATATCAAATAAATTTGAAACCGGTTCATAAATTATCACCGGAATATTTTTCTTTGCATACAACTTTACTACTTCATTTATATTGCTGACAAAGTTTTTTGCAATTTCTCGGTCTTTCTCTTCATTTTGTACAAATGCAGCTCCGGCAAACTGTCTATCCATTAACGTCTTGCCGCCGTTTGATGCAGATTTAAAATGAAGTAATTTATCAAAAAGCTGAAACAAACGAAATTCTTTTAGCAATAAATAATTTTTTCGTCCGTTGTGACTTTGTCCGGACATAGCACTGATTGTTCCGTAATATTCATTGTGTCCGGCATAAATCAGCAAAAAATCCGGCTCATATTTGAGAATCTTCTTTGCAACATCCGCAACATAATACGAACTCATCGCACTGTAGCCCATATTGATAACTTCTGCAGACTTTCCCATATTTGCGTCAATAAGCGAGCGTTGCAACATTGCACTGAAACTTTGATTCGACGTATAAGGATAACCTTGTGCAGTTGAACCTCCGACCACAAAACCACGTATTTTGCCGGAAGTTTTTTTCACCGGAAAAAGATTCTTTTCTTCCGTCTTTATTTGTTTTGATGATGACGGATAATATTTATTAATAAAAGAAGTATTGTCTCGATAATAATTTACGCCGTTGATTTTTACCTTGTGAAACGGTTTCGTATCAATTCCAAAACCGACAAGTCTCAATAATATTTCTAGAAAAATAACGCTAAAAATTAACAATGCAATATACACAAAGAAAAAAACACGCTCTTTTTTTACTTTTTCTGATTTTTTATTTTTCATAAGATATTCCAATTATATTCACAATTTTAAAAATACCTCCCGATTTTCAGGAGGTATATTCGCTGCTGCGATTATTAATAATAAAAATAATATTCAAATTTTATTAAACAGAGATTGTCTCATCATCTTCTACAGTTTCATCAATTTCTTCGTTAGAAGACAATAACGGAAAAATATGAGCTATTACTGCCATTACAGCACTGATTATCAATAATCTAAAAACTCTACCGATTAAAGACGCTGCACGTGCTCTTTTTTGTTTTTTGTCATAAACAGAAAGTTGCTGTGCTACCGTATCCTTTACAATATCAATCAATTCTTTTTTTGTTAACTCTACCGTTTGTTTTGGCGTTTGATTTTTCTTAAATCCCATTTTAAACTCCTTATTTAGAATTATAATAAACGTATTTTATTAATAAAATGATATTTTGTTTCAAGCATTTTCGCAAAATCTTGATCTTTAGGCATAGTATAACCTTTTGCACGCAAAACATGCTCTCTGTCAAAATTATCTTTTAAATGAAACAATAGTTTTAATGTTCCCGGCACCCTATTTATATCATCACGAAAATCTTCGAGTTCTTTTTCTGATGCTACGTCATTTCTTAAATAAACATGACATTCAGTAACTTCACCGAAACGCTTCTGGCTTAAATCTTCCACAGTATCAACACTGAATGAAAGCTGATTTCCCCCTCGTTTCCTACAAAACAATTTAAGATAAACAATCTTTTTTAATTCCAATAAAAAAGAAAACTCTTCATATTGTTTTTTATATACCATAACTTCAAAAGTTCCGTAATTATCCGAAATCGTTACTAAAGCCCAATTTTCTCCGGAATCATTCTTTTTAACTTTCACCGAATCTACAATTCCCGCAATAGTAGCAGTTGCACTGAAACCTTTTATTTTTAACGTTTTAATAGATTTTGAATCATACTGACAATGTTCTTTTATAAAAGATTTATATTTATCTAAAGGACTTCCCGTAACAAAAAAACCTAAAATATCACGTTCTTCAAATAATCTGTAATCTTCATCCCACTCTTCTGCATCTACACCTTCCAGCGGAGAATCTTTTGTCATCTCACCGAAATCAAACAACCCCATCTGTCCTCGACGTTCGTCTTCTTGAAGCTGTTGGGCGTCATTTAACAAAGATTCTAAGTTTTCACTCATCCACTTACGTTTTTGCCCGAACGTATCAAACGCCCCGACACGAATCAAAACATCAACGACAGCTTTATTTACAACTCGTAAATCTACATTTTCCAAAAAGTGAGCTAAATCTTTAAATTTTCCGACTTTTTTACGAGCTTCTACAATACTAAAAGCTGCTATTTCTCCTACACCTTTGATACCGTTTAAAGCATAAACAATTGAACCGTTATTAACGGTAAACTTCACATCCGAATTATTCACATCCGGCGGTAAAACTTTTATACCGATTTCACGACTGTGATTAATATAAAAAGAGATTTTAGCCGGGTCACGAATTTCCGAAGATAAAACCGCCGCCATAAAATGTACCGGATAATGAGCTTTTAAATAACCACACTGATATGCTACATAAGCATAACAAACCGCATGACTTTTGTTAAACGCATAAGAAGCAAACGCAGTCCAGTCGTCCCAAATTTTATCAATCAATTTTTCCGGATCATTACCGGCACAACCGTTGACAAATTCTTCCTTTGCCAAACAACCGTCTTTAAACTTAATTTTAAGCTTATCCATTACTTTAATCTGTTTTTTTCCCATGGCTTTACGCAAAGTATCTGCTTCACCACGAGTAAAACCGGCTAATGTACGGCTTAAAAGCATTACCTGTTCCTGATAAACAGTAATTCCGTATGTATCTTTTAAATACGTCTCCATCATCGGATGGTCGTAAGCAATTTCCTCTTCGCCGAGCTTTCGCTTAATAAATTGCGGAATATAATCCATAGGTCCCGGACGATATAAAGCATTCATCGCAACAAGATCTTCAAATCGAGACGGTTTTAACGCACTCAAATGTTTTCGCATTCCGGGACTTTCAAACTGAAAAACAGCAACTGTATCACCGCGAGAAAATAATTCCATTGCTTTTTCATCATTCAAAGGAACTTTATCTAAATTAAACTTAATTCCTTCTTTACTCAATAACTCCAGACAATTTCGCTGAAGAGTCAAAGTTTTTAATCCCAAAAAGTCCATTTTTACAAGACCGCACTCTTCCAATTGCGGTCCGGGAAATTGAGTTGTTACAACATAATTCTCATCTTTTTTTGCAGAATTTTCTTTTTCATCTTTGACAATCTGCATCGGAACATAATTAGTTATTCTTTCTTTTCCGATTACAACACCACACGCATGAACTCCGGTCTGTCTTGTCAAACCTTCAAGTTGAATAGACATTTGAAGTAATTGCTTTTCTTCTTGCGTTCCGTTTTCGTAAATATCTTTAAGCTCAGCCCCTTCAGGCAATTTCATTTTATCAAGTAAAGTTTTCCCCGCATCAGGAATCATTTTCCCGATTTGATTAATTCTTTGAAGCGGAATTTCAAGAACACGCCCAACATCACGAACAACAAGCTTTGCTTTCATTTTTCCGAAAGTAATAATATTACTTACTTTTTCACGACCGTATTTATCTACTACATAATCAAGAACTTCACCGCGACGCTCTTCACAAAAATCCACATCAAAATCGGGCATACTGATACGGTCAGGATTTAAAAAACGTTCAAACAGTAAATCATATTTCAACGGGTCAATATTAGTAATTCCCAAAGCATACGCAACAATACTTCCGGCTCCGGAACCTCGTCCCGGCCCTACCCAGATTCCGTTGTCACGAGCGTGCTTGATATAATCCCAAACAATTAAAAAATATCCGGGGAACTGCATACCGCAAATAATTTTTAATTCATCTTTCATTCGCTCCATTACGACATCGCCGGGATTTTCCCCATAACGTTCAATTATTCCGTCATTCGTTATTTTATAAAGATACAACTCTTCTTTTGCCAATCGTAAAAGTTCATCATCAGAACGCTTATTCGCAGCGTCAAAATCCGGAGCTTCCTGAATCGCCTTTTTTTCCTGAAACTTTGCAATAATCTCATCTTCCGAAAATATTCCGTCCGGAACCGGGAACTTAGGAAGCGTAGGTCCGGGAAAAGAAATTTCTACATTACATTGTTCCGCAATTACATGAGTATTCGATAAACTGGATGGAATATTACCGAATATTTTTTCCATTTCTTCTTCTGATTTAAAATAAAATTCGTTGCTTCCGAATCGCATTCTCTTTTCATCAGAAATAGTCTTTTTAGTTCCGATACAAAGTAAAACTTCATGAGTAAAAGCGTCATCTTTATTTAAATAGTGAGCATCGTTTGTGGCAACCATCGGAATCTTGCATTTTTTCGATATTTCAGCCAACATCGGTAAAACTTTTTGTTCTTCTTCAAGTCCGTGATATTGAAGCTCTATAAAAAAGTTTCCGTTACCGAATAAATCTCTGAAATAACAAGCTGTCTCTTCTGCCTTTTCAATTTCACCTTCCAACAATGCCTGCGGAATTTCACCACCGATACATGCAGATAAACAAATAAGATTTTCATGATATTTTTCAAGGGCTTCCCGGTCAATACGAGGTTTATAATAATAACCTTCCGTAAAACCGATAGAGTTTAAAGTTATAAGATTTAGAAAACCTTCATAATTTTTTGCCAGAAGAATTAAATGATAGCGATGTTTATCCTTATCAAAACGAGAACCGGATGTCATATAAAATTCAGAACCGATAATCGGCTTTATCCCGGCGGACTTACATGCTTTATAAAATTCCACAACACCGAACATATTTCCGTGGTCGGTAATTGCTACGGAATCCATTCCAAGCTCTTTAGCTCGTTGTACCATTTCCGGAATTCTAATCATCCCATCCAAAAGTGAGTATTCCGTATGATTATGTAAATGTACAAAATTATATTTCATAGAAAAATTTCCAATCCTTCATAAGCCGGCATTGCGTGCAATTTACCTTTATTATTAATATATTTATCGCACATTCTTTTTAATGCATCTAATTTTTCATCAGACCTTCCCGGATCATGATGAAAAAATAAAAGCTGTTTAACTCCACAGCCTAAAGACTGTTCTATAGCATATTTAAAAGTTGAATGTCCCCATCCGTAAAACTTAGGAAACTCTTTTTCCGTATATTGAGCATCATGAATTAATATGTCCGCATTCTTAAAGAAATTCTTTATGCGTTCATTACTCATTTGAGCTGTTATTTCACCTTCTTCACAATTTTCCGGATCATCTGCAAACAAATTACGGTACGGTTCATGGTCAAAACACGTACAAATCGCTTTGCCTTGATATTCAAAACGATATCCCAAACATAAAATCGGATGATTTACATAAATAAAACTTACTTTTACTCCACCGGGCAAATCCAAAGAGCCTTCTTTTAATTCATGGTAACGAGTAATACATTCAAGTTGAGAAAAATTAACAGGAAAATGCTCATAATTCATTTGCCCGCCGACAATCTGTTCCAAAGAATTTCCAAACGAAACCGGACCGTAAATATCCATTTCCGTTGACGGCATATAAATCGGTGCAAAAAAAGGTAACCCCATTATGTGATCCCAGTGAGTATGAGATAAAAAAATGTGAGATTTTATTGGCTTTTTTACTGAAGGATCTTTTAACAATGCATTTCCTAAGCCTCTTACACCGGTACCTAAATCTACAATAATCTGGTAATCCGGTATATCCGTTAAAATCTGAATAGTTGCAGTATTTCCTCCATATTTTGATGTTTCTACTCCCGGCACCGGAATCGACCCTCTTACACCCCAGAACTTTACACCAAACATGTTTTACTCCTCTGCTTTGTTAAATATTCAGAAAAACTTCAGCTTTTTTTACTCCTGCATCTGCATTAAGCACGGCCTCATTCAAATCATTTTCATTAAGTCCGGTCACTTTAAGCATTTCAGAAATATCATTATCTACAGCATAATCTCCGGATGAACCGCCCCATATTTTGTTAGAAATCTCATTCGCAATAACAACCGTAGATACTAATCTTTTAAATTGAGGCTGAACCTCATCTATATGATGATGAAAAATAATTGTCTCACGCAAATTAGTAGGCAATTTCCACAAATTAACAATTCGTTCACCCAATTCTGCATGATTTATTCCTAAATACCGAGACTCTACTTGATGTAACGGGATTTTATTCTTTTGCGAAATTTCTATAATATTCTTATATCCTTCCGCTATCACAAAATCAAACGGTAATTTCCCTATATCATGCAACAGTCCGGCAACAAAATATTCTTCAACCAGCTTTGAATCTACATTTTGCTTCAAAGCCAGAAATTTAGCTAAAACTCCGACCCCCACAGAATGCCGCCAAAAAGACTTCATATCCAAAGCACCGGTCTCATTAACTTTCTGATTTACTGCAAATATAACACCTGTAGATATAACCAAATTCTTAATTGTGTTAATTCCAAGCATTACTATTGCACGAACCAAAGATGTAACACGGTTAGGCAAAGAATAATACGCCGAATTTGCAAGTTTCAAAACTCTTCCGGTCAATACGGGATCTACGGATATGACATCATTTAACATCTTTGCATCTACTTTCGGATTTTTTGATAATTCCAAAATTCTAGATACAGATACCGACAACGGAGGCATATCTTGAATAAATTTATTAATCTTTATCAAGTACTTATCTTCTAGCATAGCCAAACAATAACAAAAAAGGTAACAAAAATCAACACGCCATATTTATCTAATTCTTCGTAATCTCAATAAGTCAATATTTATCGGCACATAAACATCCTTTTGACTCTTTGTTCGTTCTGAATTATACAGCTTAATAATATTTGTACCTGATTTTAGTTTTACTTCAATTCCGGCAGTTAGCTCCCATTCTCTCGGATTTCCAGAATGAGGGAAATAAACAATTCTAATTTTTTCACCGTTTACTTCCAGTTCTCGCAACGCACATTTCTCTCCGGTATTTATCGGACCCGGATTTTGATAACGTACATCAAGTACATAATCTCCGGCTTTCACTTTTTTCACCGTAAATTCAATCGAATCCTCAACTTTTGCTCCCCAACCATCAACAAAACCTTTTCCGTTAAAAGACAATCTTGAAAATCGTTGTCCCGGTTCTACAGAAATTGGTTTAGCTGTTTTAGGACGTAATTTATCAGAAAATTCTCCGCCGATAAATTGAGCTTTTTCTGCTTCTGCAAAAATCACCGCTGCTGCCGATTCTGTCCATACCGGAGCACCTTTTAAAATCGGCAAACCATTTTTTATTTCTCCGACCCAATATTCTTTACAAAGAGAATCATCAGACTCAATTTCAAATGTTACGCCTTGTGTTTCTCCGATTTTTTCACCATTACAAAATACGGCATAAGTCGATTCCGGCTTTCCGTTCCATTTAAGATTGCCCTTTTCATTAAAACCGGCAGTTTCTACGACTTTAATTTCTTCTTTAGCTGAATATTTAGCTTCATGCTTTGAAACTTTTGTTCCCATTTTCAGAACAACCGTTACTTTATGTTCGCCTTTTAAATCTGCCGGAATCACATAATCCGCAGACTTTTTCTCGCCGTCAAAATAAATGGCTGCAACATCAGCTCCGTTTCCTTGAATCTCAAAATTTAATACACTTTCATTATATGCAAATCGATTTAATCTGACTATCGCCTTAAATGATTCCGGAACGACCGGTGTAAGTTTGATTCCGGCTTCGGTAAAATTAATCCCTACAAGACCGCGATAAACCATTCCGATATATGCTGCTATACTCCACAATTGTCTGTCTGAATTCTTAAGAGTTTTCTTAGCTCCGGTAGATGCAACCAGATTTTCCTTGAAAGTTCCGAACAACGCTGCACTTCTTATTAAGGTAAAAAATTCTTCCGTAAATGTTTCTAAATCTTTTACTTTAGCCGCAGCTAATGCTCTGTAACCTTGAACGAAAGGCCACACTGCATCATTATGATAAGGTTGAATACGATTTAATTGCGGCGTAACTACAGAAAGACCGTAATCTCCGGCTTTATAATAATTCAACATAGAAACTGCTTTTTCCCCGTCACAAAGTCCAAATAATACGGAAAGAGCATTTCCCAAATTATCATAACCTTCATATTTTTCCGGAAAAACTCCGTCTATCAAATACGCCGCATAATAACCGCGTTCTTCACACCACAATTCCTTATTTAAACCTTCTTTTAGTTCTGCGGCATAATTTTTCCACATTACGCTGTCATCTTTTTTTCCTAAAGACTCCGCCATCTTCGCAAGTATTTCCAATGCCGCATAATGAACCACATTTGTTCCGGAAGAAAAAGATTCTGCAATATCCGCAGGTTTCATCCAGCGAGGATATGTTTGTTCTCGCCAATCCAAGAAAGACTCTTCACCTCGATAAAGTTTTCTTTCTTTATCATAGATAATTTCCAAATCTTGAAGTAATGTATTTTTTCCTACTTCATAAACTTCTTTATAAAAATCCGGATTACCGGCAAGTAAAGCTGTTTCATACGCAGCAATCAACCAAACTACTCTATCGCTACTGCACGGATAACTGCCACCGGTACCTGTATCCTGTAAAATCTTATCATTAAAAATTCGTGTTCTTAATGAATCTATAGAAACTTTATTAAAAGGAACAGCCAAAGAAAGCCATATAGCATACGACATATCACGAGTCCAAGCCTGATTCCATTCAGCTCCGGCTGTAAAAAAACCGTTCTGGTTAATATCTTGTTGTACTTCTTCCATTGCCAAAGCATAAAGCATATCAATCATCGGATAGCCGGTTGATAATTCTGGAAACTCATCTGAAACTCGATTTACTTTTTTGCGAATATTTTCGCCGTTATAATCAGAACAAAGGCTGTCACCTTCAAGCCATGCTCTGTATGATGCAGTTTCGTTTTTTTCCCGAACACTTAAATCCGTAATTGTAATAACATCGGTTTTATATAAAGGTGCACTCCAAAACCAAAATGTACACAAAAACATATTGCTCAAAATAAAAATCAAACGTTTCATTAATGATTCCTCCATCTAACCAGCTATTGTTTTAACACAATTTAAATAAATCACAGCCAGAAAATATTTTTTTTAATCAGCATATTAAAATCTTCTTAAAAAAAAATCATTTCATTATTAAACTCTCTAAAAAGAACTTTAATTCATTGCAAATAAAATTGAAAAACAATATGATTCAGTTCAATCAACTTTTACAGGATTATACAGATGCCTACGGTCTCTTCTACAAAAATATCAGAATATTATAACAATTATAAAGACCAAGAAGTTTTCTTTAATAAATCTATATGTGAAATCACCGGTCTTGTTTCGGAAAAATTAAGGTTCAAAGTTTCTTCCGAAGAATTTCCGTGCGTTCTGTATGCCTGTTCTATGGAAAGAATAATTATCATTTCCAATCTGACTGAAAATGATTTACAAAAAGTACGAGCTGGAAAAGGAATTGCAACAATAAAGTTTTCTTTTTTTCCGGCTACTGCAAAAAAAGATTTCAGCTTCTTCATTTCTTGTAAAATAAAAAAAATAAATTCATTCAAATTAGCAAACGGTTCTGCTTTTATGATAACTCTCGATTTCGGTCAGAGACCACCTGATGATTTCATCGAAATAATCGGGAAAATTACAGATAACGCCGTTAAATTCAACAACAGAAAAGAACTTCGTATAAGATTAGATGATAAAATTGCAATTTCTCTCGGAATGGATTCAGCAAAGGGTTTTGCCGTTATTGACGAAACTTGCAAACCGTGTATTTTTTCCGATATTTCTACTTCCGGTTGCGGTATCATCATGACAGACAGTCCGGAAATAGAAGAACACAAACCGATTACGATTCAATTAAACATAAAAACAAAACCTATCAACATAAATGCAATGATTGTCCGCAGTGAAAAAGTCAACAATCGTCCGGAATTGATACGTCTTGGTATTCTTTACGAAAAGGAAGAAATCCCATATGTCTACAAAAATATGATTACTAATTACCTTGAAATGCTGGAAAAAATAAAAAAACAAAAACAACAATCAAGTTAATTAGATTCCATCATTTGCTGTAGATAAAAACAACAAATCGGACAAAGCGATTGAGACAAGTCTCGCATTAAACAATTTTCATATGCATGAAAAATTCCGTTGTTATATCCGGCTCCGCCCGGCAAATAAACTTTTCTGTCTGTAATCAGACTCCATTCTTCAAAATTTGTCTTATACCAAGTAAGATTGGGATATTTTGTTTGTCCGCCGATATTTCTCAAATTTTCAGGATAATCTTTCGTTTCGCCGCCGTATTCATCTCCAAGCCCGGCAATCGCATGACACAATTCATGACAAAGTTCCGCCGCTGAATAATTCTCCTGAACAAAAACATACCTGATATTTTCTGTTTCAGATATTTTCAAAATTCCGCCTTTTCCTCGAAATTTTCCCGAAACCACAAATATATAAACTCTGTCATTTTTTGCCGGCATTTTTTTTAATTTACCGTAATAAACGGAAATCTTATCTGAATAACACCTACAGGGCATTTCTTCCGTTTTGAAAAAAAACTTTTGAATTTTTGAAGCATATAAATCAAAAGGCTCAATATTTTCAATTGAAACCTTCGGAATCTTTTTAGACTCATGATAAATATAAAATTCCCACGCTTCAACTCTAGAAAAAAACGATAATAAAAAAAATACTATAAACAGTAACAATAATTTTTTTTCTGCTAACATACAATTCCGTTTTTACCATTCATTCTCAAATAAAAAAAGCTTCCTTTTCGCAAGGAAGCCAAAAAAAATACTTTATTAATTATTATTGATAACTCAACTGTAATAATTCTAATTCATCATCAAAAGTTTTTTTGTAGGTTGTTATTTTCTGAATATAATTCAATGTCAAATCACCTACATTTTCATTAGTTACATTTCCCCAACCGGCATTATAATACGCCAACGCTCTTACCAAGTTGTAATCAGAGTTTCTTAAACACCAATTCAAAAATGAAGCGGCAACTTTAATATTTGTTTCCGGATTATAAAAATCCTGTTTAGATAAATTAGGGAATGTTTTATTGTTTAACTGACAAAGCCCGCGATCCACAGAACCGTTGTAATTATAATTAATCGCATTAGGATTAAAATTTGATTCTGTTTTCATCAACGCTACTAACAAAGAAGTTTCAATTCCTTCCTTTTCAGAATAAGTAATAGCAAGCTTTGCTATATTTTCGTTCTCTATTAAATCCGTATAATATTTTAATTTAACGTCTTCACTTGAAAAAAGCTCATCATTTTTCACCTTAGTATTTTTCAATTCATCTGAAGAAACATTCTTTGCAAAAGCGGCAGTTTTACTTTCTGCAAAACTAAACAAAATCACTACTAATGACACATAAAATGCAATTGCGAAAAGTTTTTTGAAACCACGTAAACTTTTTCCCCAACGAGACGGCTTATAAGTTTCGCACTGAATCTTAATTTTTGACTCCATTGTTTCCTCCTTAATGTTTCCACATGACAAAAATAACTTACAACGTTTTATAAAAAAAATCAACTAAAATGTTTCTAAAAAGAAACACTCTTTTATTTTTTCACTTTTTTTTTAGCTTTAGGCAGAAAAAAAACAAGTAAAGATTCCGCCATTGTGATATTATGCCGAATATTATTTCAGTATCTTATTTCTTTAAGTATATTAAAGAAACAAATATAGAGTTTTATTATGAAAAAAAAGAATACCTTATTCGTGCTGTTTACTTTTATAGCATGTTTAATTCCATTAAATATAAATTCACTTACCTTTAATATAGATTCCGTAAATAATAAAAATTCATCTGCCGATGAGAAAACAGAATTCAACCAAACTAAGAATTTACGCATACAGGCGAATTTGGAAACAGGTGCAAAATTTGAAGGACAATCTTCAGCATTCTCCGGTACAAAAGATTTCGCAACACTTTTTATAAAACCGTCTTTTTTTATTAATGACTTCGGAATCGGTCTAAATTTTAATTTCCGTTTCAGAAATACTCCGGAATTCTTTCAATTTAACACTTCTGATTATGATTTTACAGAAAGTCCGTATCTTGCATTTTGTCGTTTTCTTAATTTTATAGATTTTATCAGTTACGGAAAACCAGGTTCTCCGATTTACTTGAAAATTGGGCAAAGTCCTTATCTTTCCGTCGGCAACGGTTTACTCTTTTCTCAATTTCATAATCGTTTTTTCGAACCTTGTGATAAAGAACACGGACTTTACTTTAATATAAAAATAGATGAGGTTTTTACAAATGTAACAGCCGGATATTTACCGCAACTGTCATTTACAGCTTTTATACCGGACATTGCCGATCCGGATATTTTTGTTATCGGAAGCGATTTTTCTGCAACTCCTTATTTTCAAATAGAAAATTTAGAACTGGATACCGGAATTTATTTTGGATTTGATTTTGATACTCTGGAAAGAAATCTGTTAAATGCAAATTATTTCAACAACGTAACTTATTACAGAACACCTAAATGGTCAGGAAAATCTATCAGAACACTTACCGTTCCGGCAAAACTAAGTTATGCTTTCGAAAAATATGCAAAAATCACGCTTTCTCACGAAACAGCTTTTTTATGGAAAAATGAGACTTTCGATATTGCTACTTCAATTTTAGCTAAAGGTGAATTTATCCATTTAGACAATTCTGGTTTCCTGCTTGGAATTCCGTTCGGTTTAATATTTAAAACCGACAATTTTTATCCGGGATATTTCGGATTTAATTATCAAAATGTTCGCAGCTTACAATATAATGAAAAACAACAGCTTAAAAATGCGTTATTTCAATATGGTATTTCTGTATCTGCCTTAAATAAAATGCTTGATTTCGGTATAATACTGACATCTCCTTTCGACATGAAAGTATTTACCGCTATGTATGAAGCATATTTTACCGTAAATCGAGAAGCAGATAATTCTTCACCTATAAAAGTAGATGCCGGAATCCGTTACAGAACAGCAATGTCAAATATGGATATAAACGGAAGCGGGGGAAACTTTTTGGAATCTATTTCTAAAAAATTCAGATTTACCTTAGAATTAAATATGAGAATTTACTGCAGTAAACTGGGAATATCTATCGGAATGCAATCTCCTAACTGGTTGGAAAACCTTCCTTTCGTGGAGTCTGCCGGAGCCGCAGGTTATGCAAAATTAGTAAACGATATTAAAATTGTAGACTTAGAAACCTACGGAAAATTCCTTGTTAAATTTATGCAACTGGAGGTTGCAATTGCATTCTAAAGCATTTTTTTCTTTTATAATTTGTCTTTTATTCTGCTTTCAAATACTAGTGGCAAAACCGATAAAATTGCAAATTGAACCAAATAACGGAATATTTCCTACAGTACGTTCTGATGACAAATTACTTGAAGTTACGACAGAACCGTTCCTTGCGGATAAACCGTATTTACTTTCACGCAACAGCAAAAATGAAATTCGCCTATACGATATTTACGACAATCCTAAGGCTTTTTTTGTTCTGTCCGAATTGACAGATATTCAAATCTCCGGAGAATCTCCTAATTTCATTATCGATTCAAACTTCGGGCGTTTTCGTTGTATTACAAGTGCCAAAGATACATTCATAATTCAAGCAAAAAATGATGTTACCATAGTTGTTCCGCCAAACAGTGATATAATTTATTCATGTATCAGCGATTTCAATCGTATGCACAATGTAAATCTGGCAGTATTCAACGGTAAGGTAAAAATCTACAAAAGAAAAAAAGCTTCCGATGAAAATCAATTAACTTTTCCTATCGAAGATTTTATTTTAAATGTAATGCCGATGCAAATTGCCGAAATTGAAAATCCGCAAATAATAAATGTTGATGATATTTCTCAAAAATCACTTAATTATTTTCAAAAAACAAATTCTCGTAAAGCCGGCACTTTGGAAATTGAGAAAGGAATCCGTCCGGTACTTGAAGCGTTGATAATACGACAAAACGCACCTTCAACAACAAACGATGACATAATATTCGCTTCTGACAACAATACCGACAAATCTGAATTAATACAAATGCAAAAAAAGCCGACCGTAATCTCCGATTTTACAAAGCTTAAATTTTCATTTCTCTTTTCAGATAACAAAATCGGAGGTACGATAGGTTGGCATCCGAATATATATACATCAAACAATCTTTTTGAACTGGCACTGCGTTTTGATTTTTCATTTCAAGTAGCATTATCCGGGGACTTCTCAATCCAAAACACTCCGATTAATACAGAAAAACTTTGGAATCATTTTTTAATACTTAACAATTTTAGAAGTGAATGGTTTGTTGATTCCATAATCGAGTCTAAAAAACCGGAAGAAAAAGTTTTGGGAATAATGGAAAATCTTTTTGTAAAAATAGACAAACTACGCTGGGGAAGCGAAAATACTCCGTTTTACTTTATGATGGGAACAAAAAAAGCTAAAACCGATAAAAACGCATTGCGTTATTTCTTTTATTCTCCGTCACTTTTTTTACCTACTTACAGAGCCACAAGCATCGATTTTGCATACAGAAATTCTTATGTAACTGCCGAACTTTTTTTCGAAAATGCACCGTACGGCGGTTTGATTGATAATTCCGTACAGATTTTCACGCCGTTGAAAAGCATGAAATCACGTATTGAAATCGACTTCGCAATAGACACTCACCGCCTTCGTCAGATAACATTGCAAAACGACAGCAATGCGGCACTGCCTCTTTACACCAATGTCGGTTGGTCATTTACACCGTTTGATATTTCATATTTCGGTTACGAATTTTATTTAAATGCCGGACTTGCATTTCCGTTTACAGCCGGTAATGACGGTATTTTCTCCATGAATCCGGAAAATTTAAAAAATATGATGAGTTTAACTTTCGGACAAAAATTACGTGCAAATAGAAATCTTCCGGCTTTCAGTATTGAATTACTCTTTAAATCTGCAAATATTTATCCTTTTACACCGTTATATTTTTTGTTTAAGGACAAATATCTTACAAAACTTGCGGAAGACTGCGATAATTCCGATTACAATATCGGAGTAAGACTAGGACTTTCTTGGCAACCTCTTTCATGGATAAATGTTTATGCATTCTATCGTCCGACTGCACTGATTTTCAATTTGTTTAATGAAGATAAATCAGGAATTACAGCTTTATATGATGATAATTTTCTTACCGGGATTACAATTTCACCGCCGGCACAGGATGACAAAATCTCCGGAAATCTTACATTTGCATTAGAATGGGCAAAACCAGCCTCTGCAATTTTTAACGCAATCAGCTCACAAACAGCTGACAATTTGTGTGAAAATCTGGCAATGCATGTTTGTATAGAAACAACATTCGGTAAGGCAGGAAGTTTATGTACCGATTTCTCAATTATCCCGTCGGCTGATGCCGTAAAATTTAACGGTGAATTTTATTTCACTGTTTCATTCAAAGAAATTAAAAGTTTTACAAAACGCCGTTCAAATATTGCAGATAAACGACTTCAACAACTGAAGAAAATAATTTCGGAACAAGAAGAAAACACTTCACAAAAAGAAAAAAATGTACAAATTGAAGAAAGTAACGGAGAAAATAGTGAAAATTAAAGTTTTACCGGAAAGTGTTTATTCCAAAATTGCAGCCGGAGAAGTTATCGATAAACCGGCTTCCATTATAAGAGAACTTATAGATAATTCTATCGATGCCGAATCAACAGAAATAGTTATTTCATTAAAAAAAGGCGGAATAGAAGAAATTTGCGTACGAGACAACGGTTGCGGAATGGAAAAAGATGATTTGGCTACTTCGATATTAAAACATTCCACCAGTAAAATAGAAACAACGGATGATTTAAATAATATTCAAACAATGGGCTTTCGAGGGGAAGCTTTATATTCCGTAAATACGGTTTCCAAACTTACAATTACTTCATCTACAGATGAATCCGGAACTACTCCCGGTTATAAAATATGTCCGGAAAATTCTTTTGTTCCGGAACCGGTTCCGTGTCGTAAAGGAACAAAAATCGAAATCAAAGATTTATTTTATAATCTTCCGGCAAGAAAAAAATTCCTAAAAAGTGCAGCTTCGGAATTAACTTCCGTAAAAACAACAATTTACGAAAAAATTTTTGCAAAGCTGAATATAAGTTTTGCGTTATACAACGACGGAAAATTACTTTTCAGAACAAACGGAGACGGAAGTTTTGAAAATGCCTTTTTTGCCGTTTATAAATTAGAAGATTCATTCACAATTAATAAATTTGAATATTCATCTAAAAGTTCGCCGCTTAAAGTGACAATTTATCACAGTCCGGCTGATATTTTTTTCCAAAGCAGAAAATATCAAACTCTTTATGTAAACTCTCGCCCTATTACATGTTCTTTTTTTTATTCTGCAATTTCTAAAGGATATTCACAATTCGTTTCGCCCAATCGCCATCCGTTGATGTTTGTATTTTTGGAAACAGAGCCAAGTTTTATTGATGTAAATATTCATCCGGCAAAACGAGAAGTTAAGTTCTTCGACCAATCTGCTGTTTTTAATACAATTATGCAAGGAACAATGGCGGCTTTCAGCAGCAAAATCAGACGTGAATTATTATTAGAACGCAGCGATCCTTTTTCTGCAGATGATGACGAAGACATTTATCCTTTTGCTAAAATTGAACTCGCAGATGTAGAACCGCAAGGACGAACTCCGGAAGTAATTTATCCTACAGATTATATGGACTCAATTAATACACAACGAGACTATCCGGATATTGAAGACAGAAGTTGTAACTTTTATGAATCCAGAAAACCTTATTCACCGTTTGCAAAAGAATCACAAAAAGATTCGACGAGTCTGTTCGCAAAATATGAAGCTTTGAAAGTTCAACCGCAAGTTAATCTTCCGCATATAAAGCCAAAAGAAACACTGCAAAATTTCCGAATACTCGGAGTTGCGTTTGACACATATATAATTGTAGAAAAAAATGAAAAACTCTACTTTGTTGACCAGCATGCAGTTGAAGAAGCTTATATTTACATGAAAAAAAAAGAAGCCTATAAGCAAAATGCCGCTTCTGAACGTCTGATGCTTCCTATATTATTCGAACTTGAAAAAATGCCGAAGAATCTCAACGAAAAACTGGAACAATTGAAAGAATGCGGATTTTGCATAGAAGAAAATGAAGGTTCTACCTACTCCTTAAGCGAGATTCCTTGTGTATTACGTAATATGCCGTCAAACCAACTGACAGAAACAATCACAATATTCTTACAGGAGGACGGCAATAGCGAAAGAACAATAATTGACAGAATTTTAATTACGGCAAGTTGTCGTGAAGCAGTTAAAAAAGGCGACAAACTGACTCCGATACAAATTGAAGAAATCATTACCAGATTTTTTGATTTTAATATTATGAATTGTCCGCACGGGCGTCCTGTTTATTTCGAAATTCCACGTTCTACATTTGAACGAAACTTTCAACGAAAAAAATAAAATGTTTTTATAGAAAAAGAATTACGGAGGAAAAAATGGAAATCTTTCTAAATTTTATACTTTTAATTATCGGGCTTGTCTTGGTTATAAAAGGAGCTGACTTTCTTGTGGACGGTTCATCTTCTTTGGCAATAAAAATGGGTGTACCGCAACTTGTAATCGGACTTACAATCGTAGCTTTCGGTACCAGTATGCCGGAACTTGTCGTAAATTTAAGTGCTTCTTTCGACGGAAAAAACGAAATTGTATTGGGAAATATTTTAGGAAGCTGTATTTATAATATTTTGCTGATTCTCGGAATTGCAGCAATCATCACTCCGCTGACTATTCAATCTTCTACAAAATGGAAAGAAATTCCGATGGCATTCGGCAGTGTCGTGTTACTTTTTATTTTGGCAAACACAGGTTTTACAAAAGACTTATTTGTAACACGCTTCGAAAGTATATTACTTTTAATCGGTTTCGCTCTTTTTATGTGGTACACAATCCATATGGCTATTAACGATAACAGTGACAACTGTGAAGAACCGAAATACAGTTCTTCATTCAAATCAATTTTATTAATAATTTTAGGGCTTATTGCATTAATGTTAGGCGGTAAATTTACCGTTGACGGAGCCGTAACTATTGCAGAAAAACTAAAAGTTTCCGAAAAGCTAATTGCATTAACTATTGTATCTATCGGGACTTCACTGCCGGAATTGGCAACATCAGCCGTTGCAGCATACAAAAAACAAGCCGATATTGCCGTAGGAAATGTAATAGGAAGTAATATTTTCAATATTTTATTAGTTTTAGGTCTCAGCAGCGTAACAACTCCGATTGCTTATCCAGCAGTATTAAATTTTGATATATTGCTTTTAGCTGTTGCTACATTATTTTTATTTGGCGTTACATTTATCAAAAAGAAAAATGTTGTAGGTCGTCCGGCAGGAATTATACTTGTAATCACTGCTGTTATTTACACTGTTTATCTGATTTTCAGAGGTTAAAAATGATTAAACTTATTGCAATGGATATAGACAATACCATTACATCATACAAAAATTATATACCTAAAAGAAACATCCGGGCAATAAGAAAAGCAGCCGAACAGGGAATAAAAATAGTCTTGGCTTCCGGTCGTCCGGAGGCCTCTGTCATTGACGTGGCACATCGTTTAGGAATAGAAAATAATTGCTATATAATTTCTTTTAACGGTTCCAGAGTAAGAGAATTACCATCAAATCGTATTTTGTTTAATTCCCATCTGTCCGAAGATTCCTTTAATGAATTGTTGCAATTGGCAAAAGATGAAAATATATTCATGCATACATACAAAGACCGTACGGTTTTAACCGAGAAAAATAATTTTTATTCTCGACTGGAAGCAAAACTCATCAATTTTAAATTAAAAGAAGTAGAAAATCTCGCCAATGAAATAAACGGAAACGATGTTGTAAAAGTTTTACTTCTGGAATCTCCGAAGAAATTAAGAAATGCCGCCGAACGTATTCTCCCACAAATTCAAAATAAAATGAGTGCTTCTTTTTCAGCACCTTTTTTCCTCGATGTTTCAGCTCTCGGTGCAGACAAAGGTTCTTCTTTGAAATTATTAGCGGAACATCTCGGAATTGCCAGAGAAAATATAATCGCATTCGGAGATAATTTTAATGATAAAACAATGATTGAATATGCCGGAATCGGCGTTGTAATGGGAAACGCTTGCAAGGAAATGAAAAAGTTCGGCGATATTATTGCACCGCCGTGTTATTTTGCAGGTTTTGCCAAAACATTACAGAAATATCTGTAATGTTTTTATAACCAACGACTTTTTTTATCATTTTCCGTATTATCGGCAATATCATGCAACTCCGCACAAAAAGCTCGTTGGAATAACTGCCGTTCATCGACAAAAGCGGAGACTTTTTTGTACAATTCAGGATTTTTGCTATGACGAAGGATACTGTTACATATCCTGTAAGCTGCAGTGATTTTTGCCTCATAGTAATCTTTCACTAATTCAAAAGATTCTTCAAACTTTCCTGCTCTGCAAAAAATATCAGCTTTAATTAAAAAATCACTCGAAGTCTGCGGAGATTTCAACGATGTACTTTTCATTTTTTCCAAAACTTCCGCTTCATTTTTTATACCGCGAAGTGATTTATAAAAATCAATCAACGACATTGCACTTTTTTCAGAATCTTGCCCAAATATCGCACACCCCAAAGTAAAAAAACGGTCACTGTTTTTATAGCGAACAAAATTAGGTTTATCCCAATTTGCCCAAACTACATTATAAAAGGAAAAGTCCGGTAATACCGGCTCAAAACAATCAAGAATAAGAAAAATTCCTTGCAGTTTCTTAACCTGTAAATCTGATAATTCCGGGAATTTCTGAAAGCTTCTTGCAGACAAATAAAAAGTCGCCGCTGTTTTTTTTACCGGCTCATCTTTTATATGCTTTAGAATTTTCTTTGCTTCATGATGAAACTTAGCCTTTTTACTCAGCCAATTACGATTTGCCGGATTTTCAAGCCAGCGACGACATTTAGCTACCGAACCGGGCGATACAATACTGGTCAATCGATAATCATCCAAAATCGAAGCCTCAATTTGAGAAAGTAAAACTAACGCTCCTATTCCCAAAGAATCTTCATCTAATATAATTTGAATATTTTTATAATTTTCAATCGCTTCGGCTACACTTTCCCCCAACCGTTCACGCAAATGAGCAAACGAATAAAAAATAAAGTAAGGATTTTCATCGATAACTTTTTTGGTTTCCGAAAGAATTTCTTGCAAAGTATCGCAACACTCATCATTTTCAAACATGGGGAAAATCGGTAAATCGATTTTATTTATTTGCTGTAAATAATTAAGCAGGTTTTGAATATCATTAACATCGCAAAAAGTTTCATTAGTAAGAATACTGTTTACAAAAACGGCACAAACAGCAAGCGAATCATTATCAAGATAATGTGCATACAGATTCAACAACTTACGAAAGACTTCATTTACAAAATCCGGCTTATCAAACAACCGACGGTCTGACATTTGACAAAAAAAATCGTGCAAAGCTTTAAAATAAGTAGTCTCATTATCATCCGGCAACGAAGCCATAATATTATCGAGCATAACCGATAATTCTTCGATTTTTTGCGAATCGCCACATTCCCAAATCTTTTTTTTGAATGCATTAATTTTGTTTAAAATAATATGTTCACTGTTCATACATGTATAAAATCATATTTTACAGAAAAAAGTAAGTAACTTTTAACTCTTACTTCCGCAAAACCGCAGGGACAGACCTCTATACCAAAACAGAATCAAGGTCTGTCCCTTACTTTGAGGATTGCCTTTTTTTTCAAAAACAAATATATAATAAGGCAAAAAATCACAGAGGGAAAAATGACGACAACCGAAAACAACTTGAAGATTACGGCAACTTGCAGCAGCGGGCTTGAAGATGTCTTAAAAGAAGAAATTGAAACTTTTGGTGCAAAGATAGAAAATACAGGAAAAAATACGGTTCAATTTTATACAAATACGGAAACACTGTACAAACTCAATATGGCAACACGTACAGCTACACATTTTTTTCTGTTTTTAAAGCAATTCTTTTTCAAAAACGCCGACGAGTTTTACAGCAAAATGAAGCAAATCGCTTGGGAAAAGCATTTTCATGTAAATAAATTAATCAGAATCGATACCAAAGGAAGTTCTTTTGCATTCCGCAACAGTCATTTTGCGACATTGCGTACAAAAGATGCCATCGTCGACAGATTCCGTGACCTTTGTAACGACCGCCCGTCAATCTGCAAAGACGAACCGGAAATTCAAATAACTGTTTACCTGCAAGATAATCAAGCTATTGTCTATCTTGATTCTTCCGGGATTCCGCTTTTCAAGCGAGGTTATCGTGCTATCCACGCACAAGCACCGTTGAAAGAAGATTTAGCCGCAGGAATTTTATTGCTCAGCGGTTGGGATAAAAAAGCTAATCTTATTGACCCGATGTGCGGAAGCGGTACGTTTTTATTTGAAGGTTATCTGATGGCAAATAATATTGCCCCTAATTTAAACAGAGACTTTGCTTTTATGCACTGGAAAAATTACGACCGACAGCTTCACGATAACGCAAAACGCCAACTGGAAGCCCAAGTCACTCCGACAGAAACAGAATTTATCGGTTATGATATTCACGAGTCGCCGATAAAACTCGCTCGCGGAATCAAAAACAGACATTTTCCTGAAAGCAATATTTCTGTCATTCACAATGATTTCCGCAGAATCTCCAATAATATTTGCGATAGTTTTATTATCGCCAATCCTCCCTACGGCGAACGTGTACAAACTGACAATCGAATCAACGATTTTTATCATGAAATCGGAGACTTTCTGAAACAGAAATGCAGTCCGGGAAAAGCAAGTATTTTAACCGGAAATTTAGAAGCAGCAAAAAATATCGGACTGAGAACTTCAAAGAAAATCAAACTTTACAACGGACCGATAGAATGCCGCTTGTTAAACTTTGAAATGTATCAAGGCTCAAAGAAAACAAAAGAAAGTTAAATATAAAATCAAAAAACGAGGAGACTACAAAGTCTCCTTATTTATTATTCTCAATCCTTATGCAGTAAAATATCATTACCTTATGTGATAAGCCGGGATTATAGTCCCGTAATGTCCGGACAGTCAAAAGGGCATAAAAAAAACCGTCGATTTATAAAAACCGACGGCTTAAAAGTTTAACAAAAAATCTTAGTAAACTTTTTTGAATTCTTGGTCATTAAATTTTACGGTATCACAGCCTAAGTCGCTGTATTCCACTTTATCTTCAAATTTGTCCTTTTTATAAGTAATTTCTTTGTCGCTAACTTTTGTTATAGTATATTCCATTTTGTTTTCCACTTTCGTTCCGGCAACTTCAGCCTTATTTATAACAATGATTTTATCATCTGCAGTGATTTCAACAGTTATAGTGCGTCCATCTTCAGAACGTTCCCATTTACCGATTAAACCGCATTCTACACCTGCAGCTGTACAACTGCTCAACATCATCATAGCTGCAATGCTCATCATTGCCAAAACACTTAAAATTTTCTTAGTCATATAAATGACCTCCTCTTATAATTTTTTAAGAGGTTATAAAAAAAAGAAAAAAGGTGTCAAGATAAAATTAATTAAAAATAATGTTTTTTGTTTATTTACAAAATAACTTATTCTCCATCATCTTTTAGCTGTCCGCAGAAATACGGGCATTTTTTTTACATTCTCTGTACGATATACAACTTTTAGAAAAAATAAGCAGAAAAAGTTTTAACGGCTTATATTAACGATATTAATCTTTTATTCTCAAAATGTAGCTGTTATGGTATATTGCGAGAAAATTACAAAAATGGGGTAAAAAGATGACAAAAGCAGATTTGTATAATCTTTTAAAAGAACGAGTGCTTGTACTTGACGGAGCTACAGGAACTGAATTGCAAAAAAGAGGATTGCCGTCAGGCGTAAGTCCCGAACATTGGGTAATGGAAAATCCGCAGGTAATACAGGAAGTTCAAAAGTCCTATTTTGATGCGGGAAGCGATATTGTTTATTCATGTACTTTCGGTTGTAACAGATTAAAATTGGAAGAATTCGGACTTCAAGACAAAGTTTTCGAAATGAATAAACGCTTAGCCGAAATTTCAAAGGAAATTGCACCGGAAGGAAAATTTGTTGCCGGAGACATGGCACCTACCGGGCAATTTGTAGAACCTTTCGGAAGTTTATCTTTTGAAGAATGTGTTGAAATTTATAAGGAACAAGCCAAAGGATTACTTGCCGGCGGTGTTGACCTTTTTGTAATAGAAACAATGATTGATATTCAAGAACTTCGTGCTGCCGTAATTGCAGTTCGTGAGGTTTGTGACTTGCCTATTATCGCTACAATGACTTTCGGTGAAGACGGCTATACTCTTACGGGAACAGACCCGGTTACTGCTTTGATTACATTACAATCGTTGGGCGTGAGTGTATTCGGATGTAACTGTTCCGTAGGACCGGACAAAATGCTTGAAGTAGTACGAAAAGTTAAACCATTGGCAAAAATTCCTATCATCGTAAAACCTAATGCCGGATTGCCTAAATTGCGTGACGGCAAAACTGTATTTGAAATGCCGCCTGAAGAATTCGGTACATTTGTTGATGATTTTATTGAAGCCGGCGTAAATATGATGGGCGGATGTTGCGGAACATCTCCGGCTTATATCGCACAAGTTGCTTCACATGTTAAAGGAAAAACTCCTAAAGTTTGGCTTGAAAAAGAGGCCGGAATCAGTGGTTTATCAAACGCCAGAGGTCATGTTTTCTTAAAACCCGGCACTCCGGTAAAAGTAATCGGCGAAAGAATCAATCCTACAGGAAAGAAAAAATTCCAAGAGGCTTTGCGTGAAGGTCGATTTGAAGAAATAAAACGTTTTGCAGTAGAACAGGAAAACAGCGGTGCTGATTTACTTGATGTAAATGTGGGAATGTCGGGAATCGATGAAGCCGCCGTAATGATGCAAGCCGTTGCAATGCTTTCTACATCAAGCAAACTGCCGCTTGTAATAGATTCTTCAAATCCTGAAATTATCGCAAAAGCATTGCGACTTTATCCGGGAAGAGCGTTGATTAACTCTATTTCATTAGAAAAAATCAAAGAACCGCTTCTTGAAGTAGCTGCAAAATACGGAGCAATGTTTATTTTATTGCCTTTATCAGATGAAGAAGTTCCGGCTACAGCTGCAGGACGAATCGAAAATACAAAAACTCTTTTAGCTCGTGCCGAAAAATTAGGATTTACAAAAGATGACATCGTAGTGGATTGTATTACCATGACAGTTTCCAGTGAACAGCGTGCCGGACTTGAGACATTAGAGTTTGTAAGATGGTGTGCAAAAGAGTTAGGCGTAAATACTACAATGGGACTTTCAAATGTTTCGTTCGGTTTGCCGGAACGTAAATGGGTAAACGGTGCATTCCTTGCAATGTGTGTTTATAACGGGCTTTCTTCTGCAATTGCAAATCCGAATGAACTTGTTTTAATGAACTTAAAATACGCTTCCGACGTTCTTACTCTTAACGATAAGGGAAGCATGATGTATGTTTCAAATGTTGTTAAAACCGATATGACTCCGGGAGAAGGCGGAACAGGTAAAAAAGAACGTGCCGCAAGTAACAGTGTTTTTGATTGTGTCGTAAACGGTGAAAAAGAAATTATCGTTGACCGTGTAAAAAATATGCTCGACAGTGGCGTAAGTGCTGATGAGATTATCAACGAACAATTGATTCCGGGAATTAACAAAGTCGGCGAACTTTACGAAGCTAAAAAATATTTCTTACCTCAATTAATCGCCGGAGCCGAAGCAATGAAAACAGCTTTTGCTTCTCTTGAAACTCTTATTCAAAAAGAAGGCGGAGCAAAAGAGGAAAAACCAAAAATCATTTTGGCAACAGTAAAAGGTGACATTCACGACATCGGAAAAAATATTGTCGGAATTATGTTAAAAAATTACGGTTTCGATGTAATGGATATGGGAAAAGATGTAGACAGTGAAGCTATTGTTGATAAAGCAATGGAAGAAAACGCTGCATTAATCGGACTTTCTGCATTGATGACAACAACAATGACAAGAATGAAAGAAGTAGTAGAAATCGCACAAAGTAAAGGCTGTAAGGCTAAAATCATCATCGGAGGAGCTGTAATCACACAAGACTACGCTGACGAAATCGGTGCCGACGGATATTCAAAAGACGGTCTGGATGCCGTACGTGTAGGAAAAAGATTAATAGGTTTAGAATAATTGTTACTTACTTTTTTTTATTTTGAGGCAAGAAATGGATTATAGAAAAATAGCGAAGTTTATTATTACGTTCTTTTTATCTGTGTTTTTGTATTGTTGCGAAACAACTTCCGACAAAGATTCTTCAAAGTCACAGAAGCTATACACAACATTTCAAGAAATAGTGAATGATGTTAATTCCGGAGAAATTATTGATTTAGATAAATATTCGGAAAAATACATCATCACTGATTACAATGCTGAAATAAATAAAAAATTAACAATTAAAAACGGTAATTTTGAAAATATGTTATTGAAAGTAAAAGATGATGTCAAATTTGAAAAGGTACACAATCTTTCAATTGAGACATCATCAAATCTTACTATTCAAGACAGTGAGTTAAACAACTTGTTACTCGGTACAAATACACAATCTCGTAATGCAATTACCAGTTTAAGGATAATTATAAAAAACAGCAAAATTGCAAATGAGATAAAAATCAACTGCAATTCTCAAGTAAATATTACAGGAGAAAAAACTATAATTTCAAAAGTTGTAGTAACTGCAAATAAAGAAGAATGTAAAATTTTGTGTATTGATGGTTTTGATACTAAAAAAATCGAAAATATCATATTCAATGAAAACGCAGAAAAGTTAGAAGATATAAATATATCGCAGGGATATAAAATTGTTTATCATCTAAATTTTGATGAACAAGAAGATATTGAAGACTTCTTTTCTGTGAACGACCAAAACTATTTATTAAAAAGTGATATTTCCGATTACAAAGGTTTCAACTTCATCGGTTGGTATTACGACAAAGAATATACACAAATCATAGAAGGCGAATCAATTGATGTCAGTGATAAAAAATCTGACATTGAAATTTACGCAAAATGGGAAAAAGAAGTTTCCGCTAATGACGTTGTACAAACAATTAATGAACTTTCCGACGGTCTATATAAAATTACCGTAACAGGAGAAATCACATCTGAAATATTTGCAAATACAAGTTCGGTAATAAAAAATAATGCTTCAACAAAAATTATTTTAGATTTAAGTAAAACTGTAGGACTGACTGAACTTCCGGAAGAAGCGTTTTGTGATTGTGGCAATTTGATAGATATAACAATCCCGAATAGTGTAATAACTATCGGTTCCAAAACATTCTATGAATGTAATAATTTAAAAAGCGTGATAATACCTGACAGTGTAGAATCTATAGGAGAATATTTATTCTACGCTTGTACAAATTTGACAAAGGTAACAATTTCCAAGAATGTGACTGCAATCAGAGATTGGACATTCTACGGTTGCAGTAGCCTAGAAAGTGTGACAATTCCCTACAATGTGACAAAAATCGGGAAAAAAGTATTTACTGACTGTGAAAAACTGACAACCGTAGTTTTTGAAGATACAGATAGTAATTGGTTTTATACAGAAAACAGCGATTATACAGGTGGCGACGGACCTCTCGGTGTAAAAACTCCGACTACAAATGCAACAAATTTAAAACTATATGATACGCTTTACGGATACAAAAATATCAATAATACAGTTAATTAGTTTTTTTTAAATGTAGCAAAAAATTAAACAAATAAAGTTTGCTTCTTACACATGGTAAGATTGGCTTCTTAACAATGAGAGAATGAACTTACCGTTAGGCTTACGCTTGGTATTTCTTGCAGAAATACTTCATTCGTTTGCGTTGCAAACTCATCTTAGAAGCGTTCTTTTCTTTT